>PLCH01000083.1 GCA_003135585.1 Chitinophagaceae bacterium | reverse complement strand
GAATAGGTTCCTCCGCCGGCGGAAAAAAATGATGCTGAATCCTTACCCTTGCTAAGGTCGTGGCTTAAAAAAGCAAAATGAGTGCTATTTATGATCTTGATGAATTTTTTGTTTTTTTTATAGTCCGTAACGACCGTATCGTTCTTTTCTACAAGGGTTCCTGAAATCAGTTGCCAGGTGCCTGCGAGTGGCAAAGAGACTTTATTTGGTTCGCAGGAGGCCAATATCAAAACAATTAAACTAAATCCGATGGTGATTTTCATTTGGTAGCATTTAAGTGATTTAACAATATTAACGATATCCGAAAATTAGTTGAAATGTCACAGCAGCTGCCTTCAGTTCCCTCTTCACTCACGGAACTGTTACTACTTTAACCCAGGTAACCTGCACGGCCCCCAGTGATTTCATGGTAATAAACCCGAGCCACCCAGTTTTCGGTCAATTTCCGAAACAGAAAATGGGAAATATTGACCATTAGAACTTTACCTCTTGTAAGATACAGAGAGGATACGATTATTAAGGTAACCTATAGTCTTGCTTAATTGAAGACTACTTTTCCCTTCCAATAGTCCAATGGGGTTCTATATTCATTGACCTTTACGCCATATTGGTATAAATATCCCATCATTCCTTCTTCCAACAAATCCAAGGAAATTGCTTCATAATTATTAAATCTTCTGCAATTAAATTCCAAATGAAAAACCATCTGGTTCATATGTGATAATATCGATTTGCTTTGAGTCTTTGAAACCACATACCCATCAGCTCTATCTGATTCAGAAGTTATGAATGAATTGGAAAATTTAAATTTCCGGAGCAAACTACCGAGTCTTTTAACAAACTGTTCCCATGTGCCCTGAATCGTTTTGCCTTTGCATACGATTGTCATTAAAGATGGTTCATGAACATATATGACAAATAATTTCCCAGGGAACCCAGTTGCCAATAGACGGGCATACCAGTTGTGCAATTGTTGCCCCTCATATGGCTGGGTAATAAACATTGCTGGTTTTAATCTGGAAGTATTCAACAATTTTTGTACTGAATGAATGATAAACATGTTAATTAGAAATTCGCTTTAGTATTCTTGTTGTTTATTGCGATGAACCTAGAATTATTGATTGATTGGTATCATTCATGATCAGAAACAGGAATTAATTTAATCCGACGTGACCCTTAACCGATTCAAATATTTTTTTGGAATCGAATCCAATCCCATTTTTAAATACGATCTCAGTATTTCTTATATTATGGATGTCATTTTCAAGATTTCCATTAATAATTACCAGATCAGCTTTCTTACCCACCTCCACAGATCCGATTATTTTGTCCTTTTCCAAATATTTAGCACCATTCAGTGTAGCTATTTTAATTGCCTGTATTACTGAAAAACCCCCTTCCACCAATAATTCGACTTCCGTCCTGCTTCCATAACCCGGAAGTACATTACCTGAACCGGTTGGGTCCGTACCGCATACCAACAGCCCCCCGGTATCATAAAATTGCTTTTCCCAAATCAATTCCTTTTTGTATAAAATCCCATTATCCCATGGCTTATTTTGATAATATTGCCATCTGTCTGATACTATCTTCAAGGCCTCCGGTAAAAGGGCACTGTCACCCCCACCTAAAACAACTTCACTTTTTGTATAAGGCTTAAAAACAGGCAGTGTTGAAGTAACTGCAACATTTTTATTTATTAAAAGCCGGAATAAACTTTTCATTTCAGCGCTGTTTATATCAAGATCTTCCAGCGCCTTTGTTTCCCTAACGGTGTTATATTCGGTGCCTTTCCGAGCATGATCAAAATCTGCGCTCACAAAAAAACCGTGCTCAAGATCATCGATGCCCAATTCAGCCGCCTCACGGTAAGTAATTGTTCCTAAATGTCCCGTTACTTTGAGTTTTCTTTTATGTGCTTCCCTGGCCACAGCCATCATATCTTCCTTGGTGGCATGTACATACATTNNCTCTATCGGCCCAGAAATTGACCATCGCAGCCGCTTCTGCAGAATCCTTAATTTCAAACATTATCGGAATATCCCAACCTTTTCTTTCAATATATGGGGCCGTCACATCAATATCTGGCCCAATTAAATTTCCTTCATCAATCAGCCTTTTGATTGCAATATCTGTCTGGGGTTCTATACTACCGCCAGTTCTTATGGTTGTGGCGCCCCCCGCCAGATACATCCTTGGAAATGAGAAAGGCATTTCAGCCAAATTAAAATAATCACCCAACATCATCGTATAATAAAAGTGTTCATGTAGCATCACCATTCCTGGTATGATTGTTTTCCCCGAACAATTCATAACTTCTGCCTCAGGAGGAATTTTAACATCCCCTGCCCTCCCCAATTGTGAAATAATCCCATTATTTATGATAACCGTCTGATGATTCTTGGAAGGATGACCGGTTCCGTCTATAACCGTTGCATCAACTAAGGCTATTACCGTAGCGCTATCCTTGATGTATTTACTCACCGATTGTGCAAACCTCTGGGATTGGGCGAGAACTGAAAAACTAAAAACAACTAGAGCAAAAGATATTTTAAGAACAAATTTTGCTATTTTCATTTTGGAAGATTTAAATAAAGTAACGTAAATGTAAAATACGAGGAATTTGAATTCGCTGGTATTCTACTTTATACAAACAAAGGTTTACATTATTTACAGTTCAATTCGTAGAAAATCCGTAATCACCTGATTTTAAAATGGATAATTTATCTCGAAGGGTCCCCGGCCCGCTGGGCGACCGTCCAACCTACTGGCTCACCCGCTTTCTCATTCTGCGTATGCTTGGAGCGATCTATGCAATGGCCTTTCTCGCGGCAATCGATCAGATTGTTCCACTGATCGGTGCAGATGGACTCCTTCCCGTCGGGACGTTCCTGAAGCGGGTCGGCGATTCCCTCGGATCACCAGGAGCTGGCTTCGCGCGCCTTCCATCGCTCTTTTGGTTCGCCCATTCCGATACAATTCTCCTGACTGCGGCGTGGACCGGTTTTGCGCTTTCATGTGTTGTGGCAGCAGGTTATGCGAATGCATTGCTGCTCGCAGTTCTCTGGTTTCTCTACATGTCATTCGTACATGTCGGGCAGGATTGGTATGGATATGGATGGGAGATCCAACTCCTCGAAACCGGATTTCTCGCAATCTTCCTTTGCCCCTTGCTCGACCTACGTCCGTTTCCCAAGCGCGCACCGCCGATGCCGATCATTGGACTATTCCGGTGGCTGATCTTCCGCATCATGCTTGGTGCAGGACTGATCAAAATTCGCGGCGATGATATATGGCGCAACGGAACCTCACTTTACTATCATTTCGAGACCCAGCCACTGCCCGGTCCTCTGAGCCGGTGGTTCCATTTTCTGCCTCGCGCGGTTTTAAAAGTCGGACTCTGGTACAATTTTCTAGCCGAGCTCGTGGCGCCATGGTTCATCTTCTGGCCGCGCCTGGCGCGTCATATTGCGGGATCCGTGATTGTGATCTTACAAATCATTCTCGTACTCAGTGGCAACCTCTCACTTCTCAACTGGCTGACTATCATTCCGGCGCTCGCGTGTTTTGACGACGGCTTCTGGTCGAGGCTTCTTCCCAGCTCGCTCGTCCGCCGGGCAGAAGCCGCTATTGCGCATGCGGAGACATCCCGGCCCATGCTTGCCACCGCCTGGACCGTCGCCGCAATAATCGCACTCCTTAGTATTAAGCCTATTCTCAACATTCTTTCTCCCCAGCAGATTATGAACACCTCGTTTGATCCCCTCGATCTGGTAAATACCTACGGCGCATTTGGATCAGTAGGACGCGTGCGTTTAAATGTGGTTTTCGAAGGAACGATGGACGAGGCACCTGACGAAAAAGCAAACTGGAAAGCCTATCGCTACAAGGGCCTGCCAGTCTCCCTTGACAGACAACCGCCCCAGATTGCCCCCTACCAGCTTCGTTTGGACTGGCAAATGTGGTTCGCCGCAATGTCTTCCCCCGAGGAATACCCATGGAC
>PLCH01000642.1 GCA_003135585.1 Chitinophagaceae bacterium | reverse complement strand
GCCTAGATGGGCATACCCCATCATTCGCTACCTATACTCGCTTGACAATTAACATCTTAGGGAAAAGAGACAAACTGACTCCGAGTGTCAGAACAATTGGAACCAATTACTAAGTTCAGGATTAGCTTGCAACCTTATCAATTATGCTTTTAAGTTCCTTTACAGGAACAATGCCGCTTTGTTTCCATTTAATATTCCGTTGCCTAAATATGATCAATGTAGGAACGCCTTGTATTTGGTAATGTGCCGCCACTGCCGGATTCTTATCTACATCCACTTTAAGAATTATAATATGCTCACCAACAACCTGTTTTAACTCTTTAAGTATCGGCATCATCATTTTGCACGGCCCGCACCACTCTGCTGAAAAATCAACTAAAACCGGCGTATCACTATGGATTATCTCAGAAAATGCTTTACTGCTTTTTTGTTCTTCCATCGTGCTCCTTTTTAAATAAGCTGAAAAAAAGTGCGCCAACCAACCCAAAGTAAATTATACTGTTGAAAGGCCTAGAAGTAATCATACAGGTCCCGCTAGCACAACCGACAAAATGGTAATAAGTGTATCCGCCGATCGCTCCCAAAAGAGCACCGCTCACTATCCATTTATTTACTACTATCCACTTCTTCATAACTAATTTCCTCTTTTAAGACAGGCTTTGAACTAGAAATTTGGCAGCCATTTGCGCCGCAGCAACCTATGTTAGCCAGGGCCATCCCTGCAACAAACAAACCCGCCAAACCAAGCATTGGCNNGCATATAATCCTATTAATAACCGGATAACGCGCATAACACTCCATCCACTTAGCAATATTTTCATAGTAATAATTTATAATTTTCTTTCCAAACTATTCCAGGCTCCTCCATTATACACTTCCAATCCATTGGACACCATAATTGATTTCGCCATACTGCTCCTTGCACCGCTTCGACAAACGGCAATGATTGGTTTTTGAAGCTTCTTTATCTCGCCCAGTTTACTCTTAATGCTATCCAATGGAATATTTCTTGACCCCTTAATGTGACCGTCTCGAAACTCTCCTGGGGTTCTCACATCAATTATTACCGCTCCCTGTTTTACCAGCGAAGCAAAATCAGTATTATTTTTTCCAAAGAATTTTTTAATGAACTCAAGCATATTTTAAAATTTTCAGTTTAGATAAAATTTCACGTTTTGGATACTGCCACCGTTGTAAACATTGCCAAGCCCACTTTGCTTTAATATCCCTAACGCAACCGCACTTCGGGAACCACTCATACAATATAGCACAATGGGTTTTTTTATCATCTTTAACTCCTGGATATGACTACTTATTTTTTCAACTGGAATATTCCTCGCTCCTGGAACGTGCTCTTGTTTATATTCTAAAGGAGTTCGCACATCAATGAGCACAGCGTCTTTTGTTTTGAGTATTTCTTGTAATGGTGTCATATTTATTCGTGATTTAGGTTAGTTGTGATTTTCGAGTCATAATTTATAGCATGGACGCCTGGTACAAGAATTCGGTTACTTTGAATTTGCCACATTCTTTTAAAGCTTTGAAGCCTCCCTGTATGTTTATAAGGTTGTTGAAACCCCTAGCTTTCAAAATAGAGATAAATATTACGGACCGGTAACCGCCAGCACATTGAACATAATACTTAGTATGCTTATCCAGCATTGTCATGCTCTCATTTATGAAATCAAGTGGAGCGTTTTGCGCATCAACAATATGTTCACTTTCATATTCACTGTTCTTTCTAACATCAAGAATATGAATTTTCTCCTTTTGCATCTTTTTGCTCAATTCATAGACTTCTACGGAAGGTATTTGGTCAATTTCTTTCCCTGCCTTCTTCCAAGCTTCAATTCCGCCTTTCAAATAACCAATAGTGAAATCAAATCCAACACGGGCCATGCGGATAATTACCTCCTCCTCTCGGCCATCTTCTGCTATGATTAGAATAGGCTGCTTGATATCCGGAATTAGGGCACCTACCCATGGCGCAAAATTTCCGTTTATGCCAATATTTATAGAATTGGGTATAAATCCTTGGGCAAAGACATCAGGATCTCTGGTATCAAGTATAAGTGAACCCGTTTCGTTGGCTGCCGCTTCAAAGTCTTCTGGTTCAAAGGCATGTTTTCCTCTTTCCAGTACTTTGCTTATACTGTCATAGCCTTGTATATTCATCAGTACATTTAGAGGAAAGTACGCAGGTGGAGGAGTTAATCCCGTCAACAAGTCTCGCATAAATTGCTCTTTTGAAAGGCCTGGCCTCAATGCGTAGTTAGTTACCTTTTGATGGCCAAGGCTATCGGTAGTCTCTTTGCTCATGTTTTTACCGCAAGCGCTTCCTGCTCCATGGGCGGGATATATGACAATATCGTTGGCCATAGGCATGATTTTATTGTGCAGCGAATCAAACAAATGACCAGCTAGTATTTCTGGAGTTAGTTCTGCTTTCACTTTTTGTGCCAGATCCGGCCTACCAACATCACCTATAAATAGGGTGTCCCCCGTAAATAAAGCTGATTCCTTGTCATTTTCATCCATTAGCAAGTAGCAGCAACTTTCCATGGTGTGTCCTGGTGTATAGAGTACCTTTATTGATAAATTTCCCAACCTGAAGATCTCGCCATCTGTAGCAATATGTGCGGGGAATTTAGGCGTCGCTGTTGGTCCGTATACAATTATTNNTGCGATGTCGAGGTGTCCTGAAACAAAATCAGCATGAAAATGCGTTTCGAACACATATTTTATTTTCGCCTTGCTGCGCTCAGCTTGCTCAATGTAAGGCTGAACTTCGCGCAAAGGATCAATAATGGCAACCTCCCCGTTGCTTTCAACGTAATATGCCCCTTGAGCCAGACAACCCGTATAAATTTGTACAACTTTCATATGATCCCATTTACAATGTAAATTTCAGGTGCCAGTTTGGGTTTCTGCGTGACAGAAATCACACTTACGAAAATTGTTTGAAAAATATTTCCCTAACGAAGATGCAGAGGCCNNTAAAACAAACCAGCCAAAGCCTTTTTTGAGTCTGTATCCGGGGATTTTCTGTGATAATAGGCCGCCTGCAACAATTCCTGCAATCGCAATCAGCGTAACGGCGCTTAGAAAGCCCCAATCCATATGGAAATGGCCCAGGTCACCCGTAAAGCCGATTAAAGAGTTTAGCGAAATAATGAGTAGAGATGTCCCAATTGCTTCCTTCATAGGTAGGCCTACCAGCAAAACCAGCACAGGAATCAGTAAAAATCCTCCACCCGCCCCCAAAAGGCCGGTCAATAGCCCAATCATTACCCCATAAGACAATAGCTTATGAACATGAAGCTCTTTTTCTTCGACACGATCCATTGTATCTTTTTGCTCATTGCGTATCATGGAAATAGCAGCAAATACCATCAACAAGGCAAAAAAGATCATGGTGAGCAGGGACTCAGTAACCTCAATTTGGCCAATTTTAAACAAATAGGTAGGTATTAATGGTAAAATTATTTTCCTAGTAATAAAAACGATAAAAACAGAGCTGACGCCAAAAATCCCCACAGTCTTTAGGCTTACGAAGCCTTTTCGCAAATTATTGACTGCGCCAACCAAACTGGTTGAGCCAACCACAAACAACGAATAGGAGGTTGCTAATAAGGGTGAAAGTCCAAAAAGATAGACTAAAACAGGAACCGTCAAAATGGATCCTCCGCCACCGATAAGCCCCAAGGATATGCCAATCAATGCAGAAGCGATATATCCAGCGATATGCATGAAATGGAAATTTGCACTACAAATATCAATACCCTTAAACTCGTCGTCCGTGACTGAAGTCACGTTAATCAATAGCTAGCGCTAAGATCTCAATTTGTTGATTTTTCAAAAGACGAATATTGCCATTGTCTGCCAACTTCTTCATCAGACGTGAAATAACTTCGCGCGATGAATTTAGTTCCTGAGCAATCTCGGTATTATTGACTGTAAGAATATTTGATCTTGTTGTTCTTTGTTCGCGTTTGAGGTAATAAAGAAGCCGCTCATCCATATTCCGAAAAGCAATATGGTCAATTGTCTGCAAGAGTTCTTCAAAACGACTTCTATAAGATTCGAGCACGAAATAATACCAGGTTTTATATTTGCTCATCCACTTGTCCATATACTCAAGTGGTACAGTAAGTAATGTCGTGTCAGTGATAGCCTTTCCCATCAATTCGCTGGATTGCTGACGAGTTGCACATATCATAGAGAGTGCACATGCCTGCCCTGGTTGCAGGTAATACATGAAATATTCGTTACCCTCATCATCATCCCGGTATACTTTAACCAACCCATTGATAACGAGCATGGTATGCCTGAAATATTGCCCAGTTTTCATTAGAGTTTCACCTGCTTTAATCTCCTTGATGGAGGCATGTTCATTGATTTCCGTAAGCAAATCAGGCTCGAATCCCGGAAAGAGCTGATGAATCATTTCTTGCATAACACATGCATTTCCCGCAATTTAGTTAATGATGGGGAAAATTGACGTAAGGTCTTATTCTCATCAAAACGGTTATTTTGATAATGCATTTCCCGCGCTCACTACTTACAATATTAGGAAAAGCAATCCATTCTCTTTCATCGCTATTAGCTCCCTTTTTAATTTAAGACAATTGTTCTGTACAAAATGTCGCAAAAAATAGTATTCTAATACATTTTAGAATCAAACAATTGGTTCCTAAACCTTCAAACGCTATGAATCAAATAAATGACTAAACAAATCCCAATCAGCACAATACATACCGTTAGCAAAGTAGAAAGTGAAACGGAAGGNNTTCACTTATTTGTTGATTAATACGCTTGAATCTAAAAAAAGCAATAAGTCCAATTAAAACACCAAAGGCGACCAAGAATATGCCCATTACTTCTGAGTATCCATGGCTGGGTACAGTTAGAGGCTTCTGTAACACAATACCAATTTCTTTAATAAATAAACTAAATTTTACGACCACAAACCCAAATGCCATGACACCAATGCTCGTTCTTACCCACGCCAGAAAAGTCCGTTCATTGGCTAAATGATTACTCAGGTTGTCAATTGGCTCCGGGGGCATTTGTTTTTTTTCCACGAAATTTAGTTTATCCAAATCANNTAACGGAACGGTAAAAAAGATTCACTTAAGAATTTAAAATATTTAGTACAAATGCATCCGAGAGAAAGTGACAGGATTTAGTTAGGTAATAGGTAGAAATTGGGCAATTTAACCTTTAATATTAGGTTCCATGTTCGCATTAAGAAACTATCTTTGCACAGATATGTACTATGCTGTTCACATAGTAAGGAAATGGGCGTTTTTAGCGACTTCCTCGACTAAAAACTTGACTAAAATTGTAACTGATTGATCCTTAGGCGGAGAGGTCGTGACTTCGAGTCCCGTCCGGTCCGCTT
>PLCH01000040.1 GCA_003135585.1 Chitinophagaceae bacterium | reverse complement strand
GCATTGGACACTTCTAATGAACATGCATCTTTCCAACTCGGTCACAGATGAATATGCCGTCATATACCTGGCCAGACAACTGGAACAGCTTACACCCCGTCCGGAAGAGACGGAGAAATTACAGGTAAAGAAATTTACCTTCGAAGAGGTTTACCAGATGGTTGAAAAAGGATTAATAACAGATTCCATTTCAGTCGCAGCGATTCTGAAAGTTCGTTGTATGCTCGCTGATGGCCGGATTGCCGGCCCCCATGCCTGATGGTCAAAGNNCTATGAAAAAATCATCTATGGTAATCGGCAGACAACCCCTGATAGAAGCGATAGAATCCGGACGCGCCATTGACAAAATCTTATTTCAAAGAAATATTAGCGGTGAATCCATCGGGGAAATAAGAAAACTAGCCAAAGAAAATAATATTCCCATTCAACAGGTACCGGCTGAAAAATTGCATTCCCTTACAAGAGCAAACCACCAGGGAGTCATTGCATTTGCAGCCCTGGTGCAATATATGGATCTACAGCAGGTGATAGACCAACTTGTGACAAAGGGGTCCATCCCGTTATTTGTGATGCTGGATGGCCTAACAGACATCAGGAACATTGGTGCTATTGCCCGCAGCGCAGTTTGCTGTGGTGCACAGGCTATGATCATTCCCGATAAGGGTTCAGGAGCCCTGAATGAAGAGGCCATTAAATCCTCAGCCGGCGCGCTGGAAAAAATACATATCTGCAGGGTGAACAGCCTTTTGAAGACCATAGATGACCTTCATCTCAACGGGTTCAAAATTTTTACCAGTGAAATAAAGAGTCCGGTAAAGGTATTTGAGCTTGATTTTTCGGAACCTTGCTGTATTGTTTTGGGAAGCGAGGACAAAGGAGTGCAGCCTTATATTAATAAGGCTGCAGACGAGCATTTTACGATTCCTATGGCGGGTGATTTTAACTCCTTCAATGTTTCCGTGGCTGCCGGCATCATTTTGTATGAAGCTATGAAACAGAGACTTTTTCAAAAATGAAAAGATGTTTGCCTACCTGTAAATTCTTTCAAGGATGCTTAAGCGCATGGAAGTAAATTTTTCTTTTTTCCCGTGAATAATAAATCTTTTGTGTGCAACTGCTCCCAGGATTCCTCCGGTTATTGCTCCCATCACGCTTCCGGACATTCCCCCGACCAATCCTTTTTCAAAAGCGGTCATTCTGAAAGCATTTTGGAGTCCGGCTCCCAGGACTCCCCAATCACCAGTACCCTGCGCAGGAGTGACGATCGGGTCATCTCCCTGCACTAAACCAACAATAAAACCCGTAGCTAATCCAATTAAAGAACCATGCAGGATGCCCCGGCCTACCGATCCTTTTCTTTGTAATTGTACTTTATCCAGTCCGGTATAATGAAAGTTTTGCAATTGATTTTCGTCTGGGCTGGAATACTCCAAAGCAACGGGTTTATTGGAAAGTATAAGCATTGAATCCGTTATCCGGTTCAAAAACCCGAAATGGACATCCTTGGTAGTCGATAGGATCCTGGCCTTATAAATAATATGTTTATTGGGAAGACTATCCTGGGCAATGAGCAGTTGGCAGAGCAATGAAATGAGGCCGAGAAGAAGAATGGTCTGTTTCATTTTATTATTTTTTTTTGGTGAGGTGTTGAAGACTCAAAACTATACCGGATGCAGGCCTATCCCTAATTGGTTTTTGCGGAGTTTTTGGTCCGCATAGTACAAACTGGACACTTAGGCTGGTTTATAGGATATAATTTGTATTTTTTGCAAAAATTCGTATTACCTTAAGACATAATAGTAAAGATTGCCAAATTACTATAGGCTATTTGCGTTTTACACCAAACTAACTAACTATGGAACAGACCAGTGTCCAGCAACTTTTTTTTCAACACATCAAAAAGAGTCTTCCTTCGCACCTTTCCTTTGTGGATGAGATTGCAGATTTATTGCAAATAAGCAGCGATAGCGCCTATCGGCGGATTAGAGGAGAAAAACCCATTTCCTTTGAGGAAATACAAAAACTTTCCGGTCATTACAAAATATCACTTGACCAGTTCCTGCACCTGAAAAGCGATTTTTTTATTTTCAGCGGTAAACTGGCGGTAAATAGTGGTGAATTTTATGGGGAGTGGCTAAACGATCTTTTGCAGAAAATTGTATTCCTTAACAGTTTTGAAAAGAAGCATCTTTATTTTCTTACCAAAGACCTGCCGTTTATCAGTTTTTTCCAGATCCCTGAATTGAGTGGTTTTAAGTCCTTTTTATGGATGCGCAGTTTCTTGAATTATGAAGACTTAAAAAGGAAAAAATTATCCTTTCAATCCGGTAACAAGGAATATGAAGCCATTGGAGAAAAGATCATTCGTATTTACAATCAGATCCCCACTACGGAAATATGGAATATTGAAGGCATTAATACAACCATTCATCAAATTGAATTTTACAAGGATTCCGATTTATTTGAAACAAAAGAAGATGTGCTTTTAATCTATAATAAATTGGAAGAGCTCATCAACCATTTTGAGCNNACTCTGCCGCCTACAATGTTTTTCACAATGACCTATGGCTGGGGGACAATTCATTTTTGGCAGACCTGGGCACTGTCAAAGTAAGCTTTCTGAATCATAGCGCGATTCACTACATTTTAACCTATGATGAAAATTTTAATAACTATTTACATGAATCCATTCTGAATATGACGAGGAAATCAACGCAAATC
>PLCH01000343.1 GCA_003135585.1 Chitinophagaceae bacterium | reverse complement strand
GCATTGTGTGCCCGGAGCGCGGTATTGGGGGCTTTTATGAATATACGGATTAACGCCGCGGGTTGTACAGATAAAAATTACGTGGCAGAGTTGATTTCAAGGGGAAAAGACATTGAAGGCAAAACGATCGCACTCGAAGCCGAAATTTNNAAAGTTTATAACAAAACGGATATACTTACTTTGACCCGGCTTCGAAGGTTTGAAACCAAACTTGGAGAAAGGTTAATGGTGGCCGGCAATGCTTCCAATATTGAAGAATCATTAGCGAGATCTTCAGCAAAAGTGGTTATCGTCGGCATCCCGGAGGATATTGGTGATAAGGCTAACTTTGGGGCCGGGGGTTCCGATACGGTATGGGTCCCTTTTCTTCAGAGTTTTCTGAATATCCAGAGCAATGATTTTTTTGAAGGTACAGATGTTATGTTGCTGGGGCATTTTGATTTTTCAGACCTGTCCTTTGTTATTGAAAAAAATGCGCATAGTACGGATGAAAAAATTGAAGCCTATCGCCATGCCGTTAATGCTGNNTGATGATGAAGTGGAGACCCTGATCCGGATCATAAGTGCTCATCAGAAAATTCCGATCGTAATTGGCGGGGGCCACAACAATGCCTATCCTCTGCTGAAGGGTGCCTCAAAAGGTTTATACAAAGCCGGAGTGATCCCCCTTGCCCAAATCAACGCCATTAACCTGGATGCACATACGGATTATCGCCCGATAGAAGGCCGTCACAGCGGAAATGCTTTTCGGTACGCGGAAGAAGATGGTTATTTGCAAAAATATTGCGTGGTAGGAGTTCATGAAAATTATTTACAACAAAATGTCTGGATGGATATTGTCAATAATCCTTTTATTGATCTGATCACCTATGAGGATATTTTTATTCTGGAAAAAAAGAGTTTCAGACAAGCTATCGTGCATGCTGCCGTTTTTACGGAAGATAATTACACGGGTCTTGAATTGGACCTGGATTCCATTGAAGATACGCTTGCCAGCGCAATGACTCCCTGTGGTTTGTCTAGCTTACACGCTAGGCAATATGTAAACTTTGCTGCCAGCTCCTGCCGGGTTGCTTATTTTCATATCTGTGGAGGGGCATCCAGATTGAATGATGGAAGAAAAAGCGAAACCACAGGTAAGCTGATCAGTTACCTGGTGAGTGATTTTGTTAAAGCGCGGAATTAGAAGGGTATGCCTATGTTAACATATCCCAGCACCCTTCTGGATTGATCACAGTACATGGCACTTACTTCCAGGGGACCAAGGGCAAAGTTGTAAGAAAAGGTCATGGAATACCCTGATAGAAAATCAGGGCTGTTAAAGAAAGAAGCCTTACTGATAAAGTTGCTGAAGAGCGTATTTATTTTCCCTGTCAAATAGGTATTGCTGAACAATGAATAGCGAAGGCCAATTTGAAATGCGGCCACGCTCGGAGAATAGAATGTTCCTTCCCTCAATCCGGCAAATGTTACCTGATTATGAAAAATGTTAGTCAGACCCCCAATCGAATGTTCATTTAAAACGTTTTGCCTGTAATTGAAATTCATCCCCGTTTGAATTTTTGCAAGAAAAGTGCTATGCCGGCTCAGGTGGAAATAACTTTCAGCATTTACAAATATCCGCTGGTAAGGATTGGAGGAAACAATTGAATCTAGAGCAGTGGTATTGGCCTCGTTCTCCACATGTGGATGCAGTTGGTATACAAATCCCCCCTCTGCTTCGATTTTTAAACCCCTTTTGGGATAAATAGCTCTGTCAAGGGAATTGTGTCTGACAAATAAATAGCTGGTCGTGAAATCATTTTTCCCCTCGAATCCAATAATCGATGAGCTTATGGATGGATTGTTCATGATCCATTCAAACCTTGTACCCACCCCGGCGCTGAGGTTCCGGTTACTGGAATAGCCCAAGTTTCCATCGAATTTGAAATAGGCCTGATCGAAAATCCCGGACTGCTTGTAATTTTGATAGGTACTGAGGTGAAACTGGTCAAATTGAGTCCCCAATATAAAAGTGAAATTACTTGTCCGGCTAAAATATTGCAGGTGCTCCGCCCTGATCCTGAAGTTTTCTCCTATGTTGAGCGTAACCATGCTGCGGGAATTGGGGGTAAAAAAATCCCGGCTTGTAAGGTTGACAATAGCGCTGATGCCGCTGAATTGATTATAGTGAAGACCAATTTTGGCGAATGTAAGCGGGTTTTCAGTGACATCGAATATGATCCTGCTGGATCCGTCGGATAAGGGTTCAATCGAATAGATGATCCGGCTGTAATACCGGGTGCCGGAAGCTTTGCGAACCATGCGTGTCAGGTTTTCAGCTGTATAATAATGATTGGTGAGCAGGTTCATCGAGTGGACAAGATAATCTGTGGTTGTTTTTTTAAGCCCCCTTACCTCATAAGAAGTTATTTTAATGGTATGGAGGTCGGCAAGCCTGTCTGGCTGGATAGTCCGGTCTCCGTATATTGCATGAAGTGAGTCCGCCAATTTTCTGAGACGCGGATAAAGCTTTCTTCCTTCTGCCAGGCCCGCCTCTATTATTTCATCGGCCTCTCCAAAACTGCCCATGGAATATTTTTCCAGGGGAACCGGAATATAAATGTTGCAAAGAGGAACCTCAACGCGTGTGTCTTCCGCCTCTCTGAAGAAAGCCACCTGCAGGAGGACCTGGATGGCATTGGTTACTTTGTTGGCTGCCAGGAGTTCTCTTGATACGTTGCTTCCAATAACAATATCCGCTCCCATTTCTTTGACATCCTTGACAGGAAAATTCCTTACTACGCCGCCGTCTACTAGTTTTCTTCCATTGTATTCAACTGCAGTAAACAAAGAAGGAATGGCCATGCTGGAACGGATGGCTGAAGCAATTTCTCCTGAATCCAGGACA
>PLCH01000453.1 GCA_003135585.1 Chitinophagaceae bacterium | reverse complement strand
CAATTGTATCCTCCCTGTGTTGGGAAAAATAAGATTTTAATTTTTCAGTCTCTGAAGAAAAAACATCCTTAATGGATTTCTGCTTAAAAATAATTTTTTTATCCTCCTTGCCTCCGGGAAATACTACAAAATACTCGACCTCATCCACATATTCATCATAGGGCTTTCCCGATTCCACCAATCCATCGCTGTGAAAGTCTGACTTTTCAAATTTTGTTTTAGTGGACTTATACAGGGAGTATTTATCATTTCCTTTAACCAGGGATTGCATAAAATTTGAATTATCAATTAGGGGTACCCGCTCAAATACAATATAATTGCCTTCATTTTTTAAAGTAAAGGACTTAATGCCGACTTTTTCAATCTCTATAACTGATTTCATATCCTGTGTCAGCAACAAGGTTTTTGAAATCTTGTCGTAATTAAACAAATAATTATTGTTACTGATCACATTATTACCGCTGTCAGTTACGGTTCCGGACACCCATTTGTCAAATAAATAGCGGCTGCCCCGGGTATCTTCCCTATGCGTAAAAACCGGCAGGGAGGCACCGGTATAAAGAGCACCTGTGGGGATTCTGCTGATATCATGAAAAGCTGTTCGGCCAGACATTCCTTCCTGCACGCTCTGGCCAGAAAATATATTTTGAGTTTCCCTGAAGTTGCTGAGGGTNNGTACCTGTAACAACTGCTTCCAACATTGGCTTGGTATGGTGTTTTAAAATGATCGATAAGCTGGTCTGATTGCCGACATTAATGCTGGTATCTTCAAATCCAACAGCAGAGACAATAAGAATGGCGTTGGGTTTTATCTGCAGTTTAAAATAACCGGCCGTATCTGTACTGAACCCGGTATTGGTGCGTTTTACCTGTAATGAAGCGGAAGCCACCGGAATTCCCTTTTCGTCCTTGACGGTACCCGTAACCGAAATAGATTGAGCCGCCANNGACAATTGGATCACCTTCCTTACAAGCATATTGGGATATAATTATTGATTAAAAAATAAGACAAGACTTTTCAAAAAATTTTCATCAATCAACTTGTACCTATGCTGGGAGATAAATAGGTTTATTTTTGTTTTCTCCATGCTCAGGATTTCTTTAATTGACCTGCGGGTCGTATTAACCTTTTTATAAATTTTGTCGCCAGGTAGAATTACGTAATAATCTACCATGTCAACATATTCATCATAGGGTTTGCCACTTTCATAAAACCCGTCCGTAAAATAATTTGATTTTACAAGTTTCGTGTAAATTAATTTATACAAAGAATATTTCTCATCATTTTTTACGATAGTTTGAAAAAAATGATGGTTATCAATTAAAAATACATGAGTAAAAACGTATTCACTGTCATCTTTTCTAAGAGTAAAAGATTTGAATTCTTCTTTNNAAGGGTTATAAAGAGGTTATTGGAGATTTTATCGTAATTAAACAGAAAATTACGGTTATCAATAAGTGAATTATTAGCGGTGATTACGGTTCCCTTTGCCCATTCATCAAAAAGATACCGGCTTCCCTTTGTATCCTCATGATGCGTGAAAGTTGGTAAGGATGCCCCCGTATAAAGTTTTGAGTTTTGTTGGGATGTAGAAAAATCCTGGAGCAATCCCTGAACAGTTTGGGGATTCGGTTCCCCTTGTCCAAAACCAAGGCAGATGCAAAACACAATTAAAACGAATGTTAAAGAAAATTTCTTTTTCATGATCAAAAATTTCAATTTGCAGAAATCTGGCAGATCAAAAAGAAAAGGGTTCAGGCCTGGGCGCTGGGTCCGCCAAAATTCAAAGGCAATTGCACNNATCAAGATCCTGTATTTTTCCATTGATCGTTTCAAAACGACTGATGTTTTCCGTTAGAGCCTTCATGAAACGTTTGGCATGCTGTGGAGTAAAAATAATCCTTGATTTTACCTTACTCTTGGGTGTTCCGGGCATTACATTCACAAAGTCAATTACGAATTCGGCGTGGGAATGCGTAATTATTGCAAGATTGGCATATTCGCCTTCTGCCACTTCCTCCGATATTTCAATATTGAGCTGGTTAGCAGGTTGCTGGTCGGGCATAATCGATTGTTTGATTCAAAATTAACTCAAAATAAAAGAAGACAGTGTTTGCACAACCAAAACCAGGCCCGTGATTGAATAAAAATTCCGAGGTCATTTGAATTAAAAAGAGGCTGGTTCAGGTTTTGAGCCAGCCTCTCCCGTAGTCTATTTACTCAGTCTATTTATAATATCTGTCAATAACATACCTCCCATTGGAAGTTTGATACTGGAATTCAAAATATTTAGCCACCCCGTCAGCCTTGATGATATTGGGTCCGTTAGTGACGGTAATCCCCGCAGCAGCCATGGTTGCTGCATCAGTCGCATTAATGGTGACGGCAAAGTTGCTCAATACGCCTGCGGTGTTGGTAAAGGTGAGCACATAATGTGGTTGNNGAATATAATATCCGCTTCTGACTTCTATAGTGGTCGGGTTATCCGGTAAGAAAATGGTTGAATGGTATGTAAAAGTACCGCTATTGGGTCCGGTACTGTCCGTATTATTCCATCTGGTCCAATCCCAGAAATAGGGTCCTGCCAATGGATTTCCGATTGTGTGCAGGTAAATGATCGAAAAATTACCGCTGATGGTAACGCCCGATGCATCGGAAATCGAAACCGGAAGCATGTAGTTCTGCGTCGGATCAATTTTAGAGGGAAAAACGACAATCTGAAAGGTAGCCAACCTGCTGCCTGCCTTTACGGTACCACTAGTGCTGATA
>PLCH01000102.1 GCA_003135585.1 Chitinophagaceae bacterium | reverse complement strand
TGCAGCACCAATCCTAATCTGGTATCCCTGAGAGCCAATCTCACTGACAGTAATGATGCTGCCATCTGGTATGATAGCCCCACAGCCACCACTCCTATTGCAGGGGGAGCCAAGGCTTCTACAACAATAATACCACCCAGCAAGACCTATTACCTTGCCCTGAATGGTGTAAATTCAAAGGTGGGGCCCCCCAATAAAATGGTATTCAGCAGCGGTGGATACAATGCGTTTTTCGGGAATTTCGTAACCTTTACAAACAATGTTCCGCTGACCATTCAAAGTGCGAGGTTATATATCGGAACACCCGGTAAAATAACTTTCATTGTTGCAGATATCGTTAACCTCAACCGCGCTACAGGTTCCTTCAGCTACTTCATTATTTCACAAAACACCATCAATGTATACGCGACTACCCCAACGGCTCCGGTCCTTGGTAATAATATAAACAACCCGGCAGATACCGGTGCGGTCTTTTACCTGGGTCTTCCCGTACCAACTCCGGGAGACCATGCCATCATTATCGAATGCCAGGATGGGGCCAGCATTTTCAGAAACAATAACATTTCCCCCAATCCCTATCCTTTTAGTATACCCGGAGTATTTTCAATTACCGGCAATAGTGCCGTCAACACCGCCGATACAACAGACAGAACCTTTTTCGAAAAGTATTATTATTTCTTTTACAATATGAGCTTGCAATTTGCCAATTGTCCGAGTCCAAGGGTTGCCATAGCAGCAAGCACTGCAACCCCCCCGCAAATATCCCTTACCGGGAATGTATTGTCAAGCAATATTGCCATTGGAAATCAATGGTACCTGAATGACACGGCCATTGCCGGTGCGACCGCCCAGACGGATACAGCAGTTCGTTTTGGAACTTACAAGGATGTCGTTACAGATAGTCTGGGCTGCACGATAAGTTCAAATAAAATTGTTTATACCGCAGGAGGAACCGGTGATATTTCTCTTCTTGTCTCACCCAATCCAAGCAATGGCCTGTTTACTGTGCAGTTCTCCATTAGCTCGGCGGCAGATGTTCATTTGAGTATACTCAATACACTCGGTCAGCGAATTTATGCAAGCGCCTATCCGAATTTTTCCGGAATATTTTCACAACAGATCTATGCCGGCAATGTAAGTGCTGGAATGTATGTGCTAAAAATTCAGGTCGGTAATAAATATTATCTCAAAAAACTTATCATAAATAATTAAATAATTATATATTAGCTGATTCGATTGCTTGCCATTACTACTGGCAACCCAGGAGCGGATTCAATATGATCCGCTCTTTTTTTGTTCATCATTTTATATTTAACTTTATCGATTATGCTGCAACCCTGGCAAACTGGCAAGATCATACGAATTGAAGAGGAAACACCGACCACCAGGCGTTTCTGGATTCAAGTGCCGGAAGCAGGTTCATTCGATTTTAAGCCTGGCCAATTCGTAACACTCAACTTGCCGATTCATGAAAAGCCAGGCAGACGCCTGCGAAGTTATTCGATTGCGTCCTGGCCAGACGGAACTAATATCTTTGAATTAGTGATCGTTTTATTGGAGGGCGGAGCAGGAACAAATTATTTATTCAATGAAACCGGACCCGGATCCGAACTTGTACTCCGGGGACCACTGGGAGTTTTTCTTTTGCCTGAAAAGATTGAGCGGGATTTATTTTTTATTTGCACGGGTACCGGCGTTGCCCCATTTCGCTCCATGGCGCATCATATATTCAATCACAGTATACCGCACCAGGAAATTTATCTCATTTTTGGGTGCCGCATGTTAGGCGACCTTCTTTACGGAGAAGAATTGAAACAGCTCGAAGAAAAGCTGACCGGCTTTCATTATATACCCACGTTTTCAAGAGAAGTATCAGGAACAGTCGATCAGCTGATCAGGATAGGATATGTCCATGCTGTTTACGAAGAAATCTGCAGGCAAAATATCAATTTGTACGGAAGCAATGAAGTGGCTGAGCTGAAACCTGCCAGTTTTTATTTGTGCGGATGGAAAAACATGATCGATGAAGCCAAACAACGCATTCAGGCACTTGGCTATGAGAAAAAATCCATACACCAGGAATTGTATGGTTAAATTGGACTATTTACCTGCGACAGATTGCCGAAGTAGATTTTCCTTGCTCAACAATTTCTTTCTAAGTGAAATATCCGGAATTTTTTCATTCTCGCTTTGCGCTTCCTTAAGTACCGTTTTAATCGGTATCACAGGAATATGAGAATCACGCAACTTCGATTCCAGGTTAATATAATCCTTTTGAAGTTCCAGAATTTCAGCATAGTTGTTCAGCATTTCCTTTTCCAGTTCAACAATACGCAAACGGTTTTTTACCAATTGACGTGTTCTGATGCTAAAACCTGTCAAAGCGGAAGTAAGGACGATAGCACCTAAAATAAGAAGGTTAATACTAAATTCAATTGTAAGCATTGTAAATGGATTAATTTTCAGGATAAACTCTCCATATCTGAATCTAAGGTATAGTTTTGACGAAGCGCTCAGGAAATTTGTTTATCCACAATCTCTCCAATTGTGTGAATAGCTATACGTTCTTGTTTCATACTATCGCGGTAGCGTATGGTAACGGTGTTATCTTCTTTTGATTGGTGATCCACTGTAACGCAAAAGGGAGTGCCAATCGCATCCATCCTGCGATAACGTTTACCAATGGCATCTTTCTCTTCATAAAAACACCGGAAACGAATTTTGCATTCATCCATAATCNNTCCTCTCGGGTAATCCGTCTTTTTTTGTCAATGGGAAAACAGCAAGTTTTATCGGAGCCAGGTTTGGAGGAAATTTCAATAATACGCGGGAATCCTTCTTTTCTTCCGTACTCAGGTCCTCTTCGGTATATGCCTCGCTTAGCATCATCAGAACCGTCCTGTCCAAACCAATGGACGTTTCGATAACATAAGGGATATAATTCTGATTAATTTCCGAATCAAAATATTGCATTTTCTTTTTGCTGTATTCCTGATGATTGCGCAGATCAAAATCAGTCCTGGAATGAATGCCTTCCACTTCCTTAAAACCTATGGGAAAATCATACTCAATATCACATGCTGCATCTGCGTAATGGGCTAATTTTATATGATCATGAAACCGGTATTTTTCTTTGGGTATTCCTAGTCCAAGATGCCATTTCATTCTTTCCTCTTTCCAAAACTCATACCATTCCTTCTGTGTACCGGGACGGATAAAAAACTGCATTTCCATTTGTTCAAACTCCCTCATCCTGAAAATAAATTGGCGGGCTACGATCTCGTTCCGAAATGCTTTTCCAATTTGAGCGATGCCGAAGGGTATTTTTAAGCGAGCTGTTTTCTGTACGTTTAGAAAGTTAACAAAAATGCCCTGTGCCGTTTCCGGGCGCAGGTATATTTCATTCGCTTCGTCGGTTACACTGCCCAGTTGGGTGGAAAACATTAAATTAAACTGCCGGACCTCCGTCCAATTTGCAGTGCCACTAATATTGCATTTTATTTTATTGACTTCAATGAGTTTTTTTAGGCCGGCATAATCATTTGCAGCCAGCAACTGATCCATGGCTGCCAATAGGGTTTCCGCATCTTTCTTTTTGCCGGCTTTTTCCAATTCCTCGGCATACCCTTCAATCAAATGATCCACGCGGTATCTTTTTTGGCTGTCCCGATTGTCGATCATGGGATCGCTAAAATTATCCAGGTGCCCGCTGGCTTTCANNCATCTATGCCGACTATATTTTCATGGAATTGTACCATACTTTTCCACCAGTAATCCTTGATGTTTTTCTTAAGCTCACAACCGAATTGTCCATAGTCATATACCGCGCTTAAGCCGTCATATATTTCGCTGGAAGGAAAGACAAACCCATATTCTTTGCAATGAGAAATTATTGCCTGGAACCTGCTTGTATCATTTGCCATAATGCTGGCAAAGATAAATCACAGATCACCTACATTTACATTCATTTTTCAATAATGCCGCCGGACATTCCACCAAAAAAACCCAAAACGCCCCTATTGGAGAAATTCGGGATTTACTATCTGACGCTATTCGGGCAACGCGAACTTACTCACCATGTTTTTGATTTTACGGATGATGAGCTTAAACAAAAAGTAAACTACATTTCAAACAAGGGCATTGTTCTTTCCGCAATTACAGGTTTGATATTGGTCTGGCCAACTGTTTACATAGATGTATTGAAGCAGGAGGAGCCATGGTATATTCATTATGGCTGGACTGCGGGAATAACGCTTATCTCTGTAATTATTGAATTTTACCTGCTGTTTCTCATTGCCTTACATACCGTACACCTGGTTAGCGAACTAATCAATATCCACTCCCATAAAAAGGATTTCTTAAAATCAGGGCCATTCAATATTACTAATATCCTGGCGCGCACTGCACTTGAATTACCTGATCCCGAATTGCTTATTTTAGGCATTGACCCATTTGAAAAAGTTTCCAAGAGANNTGTATAAGTTAAAGATCACCTTGACAAATTTCATTGCAAAATTCGTTTTAGGAACCGTTATTGGAAAAGTAATAGCGGGAATATCCATTAAGTACATTGCCCTTCCTGTTGAGTGCTTCTGGAATGGAGTCGTAATCCATCGGGTCGTTAATGAAGCCAGGCTTCGCTTATTTGGATTTGCACTCAGCAACCACATTGCAGATAATGTGTTGCATGATCACTTATTGGATCAGTTATCTCCGGAAGCAAAAATAGGTTGTATAAGAGCCATCGGAAATGCAGTCGTTATGGCTCAGAATTACCACCCTAATATGATTGTTTTATTGTTAAGGTTCCAGCATTTACTGCATATCAACGAGGATCATCAATACGATGATTGGAATTTATTTTTGGAAACCTTAAAAAAAGTGAGTGAAAAAGAAAGAAATTTTCTGCTTGACCTTTTCACNNGAGGCCAATAACATCCAGGATGCCTATGGTGAATCCTACGGGATCTATCTTCCAAGACTTTTGCAACTCACCAAACACCTGAAAGCCGGGAGGTTACACGCTGCAGTGGAACTTTGCAAAATCGATTTTACTGCTGGCTAACTCACTCAGGTTGCTGCTGCAATGACTTTTTTGATTCCACTTCGATTTGCTGGATCCACACTGCATAATCGTTAGGATATATTTGTGATCCGCTGTGAATTGCGTATGCCCTTGTAAATTCAGCTCCAAAATACAGGATCATGGCTGAATAATAGACCCACAATAAAATCACAATCACCGAACCGGCAGCTCCGTAGGCAGAACTCAGTTTGCTGTGGCCCAGGTAATACCCTATCAAAAATTTTCCGATCAAAAAAAAGAAGGCTGTTGTAAACGCACCTGCGCGTACGTGTCTCCATCTGATCTTGGCGTCGGGGAGAAATTTAAAAATAATGGCAAACAGAAATGAAGTGATCAAAAAGGTAAGCAATAAATTAAAACTGTAAACGGTGAACACGGTAACTCCCGGGAACATTGTGGTAAGTTTATTAATAATAGCATCCATAATGCCGTTGATCAAAAGGGAAACCAGTAAAAGAAACCCCATGCAAACGACCATCGAAAAGGAAATAAGCCTGTTGATGATAATCTTCAGCCAACCTTTTTTGGGTTTTGCCTTTAATCTCCAGATGGAATTAATGGAATCTTGTATTTCCCCAAATACGCTGGTGGCACCTATCACGAGGGTAACCAAACCCACAATAGTCGCAAAGCCCGCCTCGTTTGACAATGCAGCTGAACGGATGGTTTGCTGTATCTGAAGTGCCGCCTCTTTCCCGACAAAATTGGCTATTTGACCATAGATGGTCCCTTCAATCGCTTCTCGTCCATAAAAGATATCACTGACAGCAATAATTATGATAAGCATGGCAGGTAAAGAAAACAGGGTATAAAATGCAAGTGCTGCACTAAGCTTTAATACTTTATCTTCCACAAAATCCAAACCTGCCTGCTTTAATATTTTCCATAGATTTTTTGTTGATAGAGCCATGAGCTGGAGAATTAGGTAAGTTTCTCATTTTGATTATGCCTTTCTGCGTCGCGAATGGTTTTCTTTTCCAAATTCTTATGCCAGGCTTCGGTTAAATCAACTCCCGTTTGGTTTGCCAGGCACAATACGACCCACAATACATCAGCTAATTCATCAGACAAGTTTTTGTCCATATCCGATTGTTTGAAAGATTGATCACCATGCATACGGCTAATGAGGCGCGCCACCTCTCCTACTTCTTCAGTTAAAATAGCCATATTGGTAAGTTCGCTGAAATACTTCATGCCAGTATTCCTGATCCAGTCATCTACCATCTTCTGAGCTTCACGGATAGATATTTCTTTACTTGTCATTTGAACTAGTTTATCGTTCCGGCCGCATTTATTACAAGGGATTTACAAAGTGGCCAAACCGCCTGCCCAATATTCAGAACATCCGGCTGGAACCAACCGGTTTTACCCATTTTTATCAAAAAATATCACCTTCCAGATAAGTTATAGCATTTCCGCTTATTAAAACCCTTTCATCCATCCATTCACAATCCAGCCAACCCTTTCTGCCGGACAATTGAGCAGCTGACAATTTTTTCTTACCAAGCTTTTTGGCCCAAAACGGAACCATCACTGTATGTGCCGAGCCCGTTACAGGATCTTCGTTTATACCCGATTGCGGATAAAAGCAACGCGACACAAAATCGGCAACATCTCCTTTGGCAGTCGCAATCAGCCCTCTGCTAGGCACCTGGGACAAAATGCTGAAATCCGGTGAAAGATTTTCAATTTCCTTTTGATTTTCAAGGACTGCCATATAATCAAAGGAAGATTGATAAAAAGCCACCGGCTTCACTTTCAAACCTTGTTCAATGGCAGGTAAGCTCATAATTTTTACAGGATCATTGGCAGGAAAATCAAGTGTTATTTTGCCATCGTTTCTTTTCATAACATTCAGTGGGCCGCTTTGTGAATGAAAGGTGATCCTGTCCTTGCTATAACCGAGGTGATTGAAATAAATATGCGCAGCTGCAAGCGTTGCGTGACCACAAAGGCTTACTTCCACCGTGGGTGTAAACCATCTTATGGCATAGGCGTCACCCTGTGGGACGATATAGGCTGTTTCCGACAAATTATGCTGGGCTGCCATTGCCTGCATTAATTTGTCAGGTAACCATTCCGCCAGTGGGACAATAGCCGCAGGATTCCCTCCGAACTTCGTTTCAGTGAAAGCATTCACAATAAATATTTTCATGCCCATAGTTCACTCTCTATTTTTCGTGTCGATAATAATAGTGACCGGCCCGTCATTCAGCAATGACACTTTCATATCTGCGCCAAATTCGCCTGTATAAATTTTTTTACCAAGATTATTTTCCAGTTGTTCAATCAATTTTTTATAAAGTTGCTTCGCGAAGTCCGTTTTTCCTGCCCGGATATAGGAAGGACGGTTCCCTTTTTTTGTTGAAGCATGCAAAGTAAACTGGCTGACCAATAATACATCACCACTGCGATCCTTTAAAGAAATATTCATGACCCCCTTTTCATCGTTGAATATCCTCAGTTGAACAATTTTGTTACTCAGCCACTCAATATCCTCCGTATTATCTGCATCCTCTATACCTACCAAAACCAGTAACCCATCCCCGATTGCGGATTTTATTTTGTCTCCAATGGTAACATCCGCCTGCTTAACCCTTTGTATAACTGCCCTCATTTTTATTGCAGCCTTTTAGTTTGTAATTTTGGGCAATGAAGATAGATGTTTCCGGAGAAATCATTTTTAAGACCGCAAGGAGTGGCGGCAAAGGTGGCCAAAATGTAAACAAAGTCGAAACCATGGTTGAAGGGTACTTCCCAATCGAACTTTCAGCCATTTTAAGC
>PLCH01000293.1 GCA_003135585.1 Chitinophagaceae bacterium | reverse complement strand
GTATGATGGTATGGTTAATTGTATTGATTTGTCAATAATAACTTTCTCACCCTTAAGTATTTGTAAATGAATCAACCCACTCCAACCAGGTTCCAGATCATTGATTGATAGAATATTAAAATTGTGAGATTTATCTATTTCAATGTCTTTTCCCCATTCATCTAACATGATTCCAACAGGGGAAAATGCATCTGGTACATATTTTAAAAACTCACTTTCATATTCCAGTTTTGCCGGATTTATAAAATTATCACTCGTTTGACCATCACTCCTTGAATAACCTAAAGCAGTAAAATGCAATACACCTGCTGCGTTTCGATGACAACGCCAAAATTCTGTTTCCGCTGCAGTATACATTGCATATAAATGCCTACGTTGAGCTGTAGTAGAGTTTTCACCTAACAGATTTTTATAAAGATCTTTCGTCAGCGTTGTTGTGCTTCCATCTCTGTTTAGCCATAACCAACCATACTCATTAATGATTACAGGAAAGCTTTCATTATTCTTAAATTGATTTCCATCCGGTATAACATTTGACTTTAAAATATCTTGTAGTTTAAAATCAGGATTTTGAAAATGATAGGGATGTGATTCATAAACGTCTCCCGGAGCACGATAGGGAGAATAACTATTATCCCATGGGCGATTTGAGAGATCGAGATTTCTTACTTGCCAAACTGCTTCGGCAGTTTCATCTGTATTGCCATTCTTACTAAAGGTTTCGTTACTGGCATCCCAGATCACAATCGAAGGATGATTCCAATCTTCCTGCATCCATTCAGTATATTCTTTAACTAATTCGTCTGCTTTTAATTCTTTTGGCCAAACATTCCAACCAATTCCTCCATACCATATCGGGAATTCGTCCTGTATAAGAAGCCCTTCTTCATCTGCAATCCTATACCATTCCTCTGGAGCCAGGCCAATGCAATAACGTAGGCTATTCCAATGAAATTTTTTAAAACTCTTATGTAGGTTACGTACCCAATTTGAATCCCATGGCAAATTTTTACACGTTTCATCTTCAAAAAAACGATAAAGTGTAACATTGCTCCCTCTCATAAAATATGGCTTACCATTTAAAACAGCCTTTTTCGTTAGAGGATCAAAATGAAATTCCCTCATTCCAAAGCGAGTAGTATATTCATCTGCTTCAGTATTTACTTCCAGGTTGTATAAGAAAGGATCATCCGGAGACCAAAAGCGGCAGTTCTTTATAGGAATTTCAACATCAAATATGGTATCTTTATCCGAACTTGGAAGTTTTATTTCTTTTTCCAAAACTCCCACTACTTTTTGGGATTTTGTTTCTTTTATGGTAAAAATTATATTTGATGTTTTAGCTTCACCTGAATTTCCAAGATTTATCTGAACCCGGACTTGTTTATTGATTATATCTGGTCCTGTTTGTACCCGTATGATATGAGGCGTTCCTGAAAGTATCAATTGTACATCATCATAAATCCCTGGAATATAATGTTCTTTCTCAAAATCAAAACCATTTGGTATTGATAAAGGAACTGCATCCCTCGATGAACCAACCCGTACAATAATTTCATTTGAGCCCTCTTTAATGGCATCTTTAACATTAAAGAAACCAGGAGTAAAACATGGAAGATGTTCTCCCAAATCTTTTCCGTTTAGGAAAACCTTGGTTCCATACATTGCTTTCGCAATTTTCAGTGTTGCTATCACCGGAATCGGACCTTGAACGGTAAATGTGCGGCGATACCAAAAAGCCTCTCTTAAGGGATCAGATTGGGATATACTACCTCTATTCTCTACTTTTGGACCAACATTTTTAAATGCGGGAGTAGCTAATGAAACCAAGCCCGGAACTTGAACTGTGTGATCAAAGCTTTTAGGAATAACTTCTTTTGTGCCTTCAGCGATTTGCCAGCTTCCATTTAAGGAAATTGTATTTCTCTTAGAAATATTTTGCGCATGGGCAAATGTACTGGCAGTCAATATAATAAGTACTGTTGCAATAATTGTTTTCAAATTTCTAATATTATAGAGTTAAAAAATATTCAATGCATAATATCTATGAGCATTATTCCCATTTAATTACTTCCGTTTCATTCGGATTAATAGTTAATAAATGAAGTTTAGTATCCCATCCTTTCCCATACAACAATTTTGATTTCATCTGCCTAGTAGAAATAATATCAATCTTTTCTGTACTACTATTCCCATTTACAATTATAGTAATGTATCCGTTGGATGTTTTTAACGTATGCATAAAACAATTTTCATGAAAAGAATTAAAATGGAAAGGGAAATCCTTTATTACCCCAACTGTTTCATTTTTAAGCAACCCAGCGAGAGGGATTGAGGTATCAACCCAAGCACCAATATCTATCATAGAAGGAATCCATAATACACTTCCATCTCCATATTCATTCCTAACAGCAATTTGTTTCCCATTATACTTGCCAATCACTTTACCTGTTCCTGGAAGTATTTGACTATACCACAACTGCACTGGAAATGTACTTTTATATTCATCTAATTTAATCTTAAAATTTTCTGGTTCCATAAAAATCTCTTTGAAAGAACCACCAAAAACTTTATCTAAAGGGAATTCCTGGTTTACCACCCATGATTTTTCATTTTCATCAAATAATCCTACTTAAGCCTGTTGCAATAACCTTATTGCTATTACGTGCAAACGTTTCAATACCTTTAATATCCTGCATTGTTAAACACATCACGTCAGCGAGTATTACAATCGGATTTTTATTTTTTGTTTTCCAAATATATTCAGTATTCAATTTTAATTGTACAGGTAACCGCATTTTGCCATACCCAACCACCTTGTTGCCATCTTTCATCATAAGCTATATCCTGAAAAGAAGGGAAATATTCAAAATTAGATGATCAGCTTATACGCCAGACAAAACTAAAAAAAATATACCAGTATATACCTGTTTATTTTTTAAAAAACCCATATTTTTACACCAACCTGTAATGCTTCTGCATGAAAAAACGTTTAACTGACATTATCCAAATCGATCCGGCGCTGACTATGCCAGTCTATAAGCAGATCGTGCAATCCGTTTATTCAAATATCGAGAATGGCAACCTGAGCGTAAATAACCGGCTTCCGTCTGTCAACAAGATCAGCGAAGAATTTTCATTGGCCCGGGGTTCGGTTTTCAGCGCCTATAACGAACTTCGTTCCGCCGGCATCATAGACTCCATACCGGGTAAGGGATATTTCGTGCTGAGTACGGATACCAAACAAACCAAACGGATTTTCCTCCTGTTCAGCACTTTCACTCCGGATAAGGAAACTATTTTTAATGCCCTGCATTCCAGCCTTCCGAAAAACTGCACGCTGGACATATATTTTCACCATCACAGCATCATAATGTTTGAAGCCTTAATACGCGAACAGGCCTGTTATTATAATACATTCATCATTATGCCTGAGGTGAACGACGACACAGCTGGTATTCTCTCCAAGCTTGATCAGAAAAACACATTTCTTCTCGACGTTGGGTACAAGGAATTCGGTAAAGATTACCCGGGTATATATCAGAATTTTGAAAAAGATATCTATTCTATTCTGACAGCTTCAAAAAAACTGGTGCAGAAATACAAACGGCTGTTCCTGGTCGTTCCGGAAATATTGAGAACAAAAGGAATTATTGCCGGATTCAATAAGTTCTCAAAAACTAAAATCGTAACTACAGGCATCATACACCAGATTGATGCCGCCTACATAAAAAAGCATGATGCATTTATCGTTATTGACGATAACCATCTGGTGGAAATCATTAAACTGGCCAAAAACCGGAACTGGGAACTCGGAAAAGATATTGGTATAATGTCCTACAATGAAACCAATCTGAAAAGTGTGATCGGCAATGGCATCACCACCATTACGGCCGATTTTGAAGCCATGGGGAGATGCATGACCGAAATGGTAATAAGCGGGAAACGGGAAGTGATCGAAAACCCTTTTGTGATGATCGATAGAAAGTCTTTTTAAACCTTAAAGTAGTTTGATGAATAACATTGTGGATCCGGCCATAACCTTTATTAACGATCAATTGAAAGGTGCCCTTATTGATCGCATCAACAGAAAAATCAAGGATCTACCGGATATTTTCTATGACAAAAAGGCCTTCGAAGAGCTGCCGGTAGAAACCATCGTGTATGAAGTAGCGTCTTATTTTCCGGTGGCAGAGGGCACCGAAGGTGGACTGTTTTATGGCATTACGTATATCCATCCAGGCACTGTGGGAGAAGAATATTTTATGACCAAAGGACATTTTCACAAGATCCGGAACCGGGCAGAATATTATTGCACCCTCCATGGTGAAGGAATGCTTTTGTTGATGAACGAGCAGGGTGAAACCTGGGCGGAAAGAATGTTTCCCGGAAGCATACACTTTATTCCAGGCCATATGGCCCATCGAACAGCCAATACCGGTGATTCCATTTTATCCTTCAGCGCCTTTTGGCCCTCTGATGCGGGGCATGACTATGACACAATCAGCAAGCAGGGTTTTTCCAAAATTCTGGTTAAACGAAATGGACACCCTGAGCTTGTAAACCGGCGCTAGGGCAAATTCTTCAAGTTTAAATAGGGAAGAATGAATGATTATTATGTGGGCATTGACCTGGGAGGTACCCGGGTGAAAATAGGACTGATCCGCGATGAAGAAATAATTGAAAGGACAATGATTCCGGCTAATGCAGCCCAAGGACTAGCTCATAGCCTTCCCCTGATCCGTGATGCGGTCAACGGCCTGCTGGAAAAAAATAAATTATCGCCAGCGTCATTATCAGGAATTGGTCTCGGCTTCCCAGGCATTGTAGACCCGGAAAAGAAAAAAATATTATCGACCAACGCCAAATACGATGATGCCCTGGATATTGATCTGGAAGAATGGTTTAACAAATATTGGAGTGGTCATTTTTTTATTGACAATGATGCACGTGTCGCTGCAGTTGGAGAATGGAAATACGGAGCGGGAAAAGACAGTGACGATCTGGTGATGATAACCATCGGTACGGGTATCGGGACTTCCGTGATAACCGGCGGCAAACTCCTCCGCGGAAAACACTTTCAGGCCGGACTCGGCGGTCATTTCACCATCGATTACAACGGGCTTCCATGTACCTGCGGGAACATCGGGTGTGTGGAGGCCCACGCATCTACCTGGAGTCTGCGGGAAAGAATAATCCATGATCCGGCTTTTATGCATAGTGCCATGTCATCGGTTAGCGTAATAGATTTTGAAACCCTGTTCCTCGAAGCCGAGAAAAAGGATCACTTGGCAGTCCGCATGCGCGAGGATTGTTTCAATGTGTGGGCCGCCGGACTGGTTAACCTGATTCACGCGTATGATCCAGAACTTATCGTGATCGGCGGCGGCGTAATGAACAACCGCGACCAAATACTTTCCGGTCTTACTGCCAAAGTGCATCAACATGCCTGGACACCATGGGGAAAAGTTGCCATCTGTGCTTCAGAACTTATGGAGGATGCGGGAATAACCGGAGCCGTTTACTGTTTGAAATATGCTGTTTAAATAAATAGAAGAAAGAACCTATGCCTGCCCTTCTCTCCAATTATGATAAATATCCGGTTATAGAAATAAATGGCGGTTCCGACTGCTGGCAGGGATGGAAAGCTATAGGTGAAGCAATTCGCAAACGCGTTGAAAATATTCCGGGCAGAAAAAAAATCATTGCAATGGAATGTTATCCCGGAATACTGGATCGGGAAATACTCACCCACCTGCCTGAAGCTTTGGGTGCGAATTTTGTTCTCACCAGGAATTTCATGTTGAATGAAGAAAAAATCCATGAGCTTGTTTTTCCCGATGTAACGGACGATGAAATATTTGGTTATATCACCCGGTTAAAACTTGAAGATTTTTTTGACCGGCAAGCCGTGCAAACATTCAAGGAAGATTCTGCTCTGGCACAGGATACCATTTATGTGTATGGTCCGGGAGCTACCTTACTTGCCGAACACTTCGATTTGCTTGTTTATTTTGATATGCCGCGTTGGGAAGGACAGCTTCGCTTCAGAAGAAATGAGGTAGGCAACCTCGGTCTCGACAATATGACCACCAGGGCTTCTCTCCAATACAAACAGGCCTTTTTTGTTGACTGGCGGGTTTGTGATAGGCACAAGAAATTACTCATGAATCGTTGGGATCTTGTGGTCGACACCACAGTGCCCGGCAATCCAAAAATGGTGGTTGGCGCCGATCTGAATAAAGCGTTTCAGGAGACTATTGCCCGGCCCTTTCGGCTGGTTCCTTTTTTTGATCGGGGCCCCTGGGGTGGTCAGTGGATGAAAAGACATTTTGATCTCGACCCGGCTCAAAAAAACTATGCCTGGGGGTTCGACTGTGTACCCGAAGAGAATAGCCTGCTATTTAAATTCGGTGATATTATTTTTGAAACACCCGGCATCAATCTCGTTTTTGCACAGGCCAAATCCTTACTGGGCGCGCCGGTTGAAGCCCGCTTCGGCGCAGAATTTCCCATCCGTTTCGATTTTCTCGATACCATCGAAGGAGGTAATCTCAGTCTGCAGGTTCATCCGACCAATGAATATATCCGCGAACATTTTGGTATGGCCTATACACAGGATGAAAGCTATTACATGCTGGAAGCGGAAGCAGATGCCTGTGTTTACCTGGGATTGAAAGAAAACATTTCACCAGATAAAATGATAGAAGCACTGAATGAGGCGCAGTTGCATGATGTGCCGTTCCCAGTGGAAGATTTTGTGGAAAAATTTGCTGTTAAAAAACACGATCATGTGCTCATTCCGGCAGGCACCGTTCATTGTTCAGGAAAAAACAGCATGGTTCTGGAAATAAGCGCAACACCTTATATATTCACCTTCAAACTTTGGGACTGGGGCCGGCTGGGACTGGACGGAAGACCGCGCCCGATCAATATTGCGCATGGAAAAGAAGTGATTGACTGGAGCCGTACAACGCAATCAACAAAAAAAGAACTGATCAACACATTTGTTCCCATCGCTAGAGGTCCCGGATGGCGGGAGGAATATACCGGCCTGCATCCTGCCGAATTTATTGAAACCAGGCGACACTGGTTCACCGGTAAAGTGACTCATTCCACCCATAACAGCGTGAATGTACTGAACCTGGTGGAAGGAAGAGAAGTGATTGTAGAAAGCCCTTTCGGAGCATTTAAACCCTTTCTTGTACACTACGCCGAGACTTTTATTGTACCTGCGCAATTAGGTGAATACAGCATTCGTCCACATGGAGAAAGCGAAGGCAAAGAGTGCGCTACCATCAAAGCATTTGTAAGACAAAAAGCATAAACCGATCCATCATGACGAATTACGTAACCAAGTTAATTCCATCTGAAAAACCCGATATAAGTTTTGTAGAAAGGCCCTGGGGTAGTTTTCGACAGTTTGCCTTTAATGAGGATTGCACCGTCAGCCTGATGAGTGTACTGCCGGGACAACGCCTCAGCCTTCAGTCACACACCGGACGTGCCGAATTATGGATAGTGATTGATGATGGAGCCCTGGTACAAATAGGTGATATTGTTAAAGAGTATAAATCCGGCGACGAAGTTTGGATACCGGCCAATGAACGACATCGTCTTTCCTGTACGGGCGACAAACCGGTGCGTGTGATGGAAGTGGCTTTCGGAAACTGGCAGCAGGAAGATATCAAGCGTTACGATGACGATTACATAAGATAGGACGCAGTTTTTATAAAGAATAATTGCCAATTAAACCATATGAATTATTCAACTCGGATTAATTATATCTGCATTACCGTAGCTATCGGGGGTCTGCTTTTCGGCTTCGACACCGCTGTGATCTCGGGGGCCGTCGGTCTGGTCAAAATACAATTCTCCCTGAACACGGTAGAGGAAGGATGGATGGTAAGTAGCGGACTGTTGGGCTGCATCATCGGCGTATTCGCAACCGGTATGTTGAGCAATAGATTAGGCAGAAAGAAAACCATTATTATTTCCGCCGTGATGTTTTTTATATCGGGCCTTGGTTGCGCATTTTCTTATTCATTTAGTGCACTGGCCATTGCCCGCCTGGTCGGCGGTATGGGTGTTGGAATGGCCTCGGTGATCGCGCCAATGTACATTTCAGAATTTGCACCGGCCGACAAAAGAGGCCGGATGGTGGCCTATTACCAGCTTGCTATCACCGTCGGTATTTTGCTAGCTTATTTTTCCAATGCATTCATCATTTCTTTCACGAAGGAACATCACGCCGGAATCTTATTTTCAGAACCCTGGCGCCTGATGTTCCTGGTGATGTGTTTGCCTTCGCTGATTTTTCTGTGTTTGCTTGCAGGCGTCCCGGAAAGTCCGCGGTGGCTGGTATTGGTAAATCAAATCACTAAAGCAAGTCACATATTAAAGACCGTCAGACCGTTGAAGATGGCAGAAGAAGAACTGCAAAATATCGAAGCGGCCGGTATAAGGGGAAAGAAACAAACAACATCGCTCCTGCATCCTGCTTTTCGCATACCACTTTTGACGGGAATTGTACTTGCCGTATTGCAGCAATTCTCAGGCATAAATGCTATTATCTATTATGGGCCTGGTATTTTTCAATCTGCTGGAATTGACAGCAGGAATGCCCTGCTATTTCAGGTGATCATCGGTTCGGTGAATCTGTTGTTCACCATCGTCGCTATTTTATACGCAGATAAATATGGCCGGAAAATATTATTGAAAACAGGACTGACCGGCATCGTGGTTTCCCTCGTCCTTTGTGGCGCGTTGTTTTATACCCACCATACTAATGGTATCCTACTGCTGATCCTCATGCTGATCTATATCGCGTGCTTCGCCTTTTCTCTCGGACCAATAACATGGATCATAATCAATGAGATCTTTCCTTCCCATATACGCGTCAAAGCGGTGAGCCTTTGCACACTTGTTCTCTGGATTGCCGTATGGCTGGTGGGTCAGTTTTTTCCATGGATGCTCGAGAAAGTGGGCCCGGCGATTACGTTCTGGATCTTTGCCGGCTTCAGTCTGATTAACCTGATTTTCTGTCTGACCATAGTAAAAGAGACCAAGGGAAAAACGCTTGAAGAAATGGATATATTTTTTGTATCACCACATTAACAACGCAACGCTAGTGGCCTGCAACGTCTATGTCCTTTCTATAACACAGCGTTCGGATATCCGACATTCCTGACTATCAATTCTATACAAGATTTTTCATTACCTGGTTTATCTGGGCTAAATTGAATCCGCTTTTCAAATTGTCATCGAAGCCATTACCAATGCAGTCATGTCGCTCCAAAACATGCTACCACCCCTATCTTTTGGTTGCCTTTCATCTAAACTGTTTGCCTGA
>PLCH01000302.1 GCA_003135585.1 Chitinophagaceae bacterium | reverse complement strand
GCCCCTGCATGGTGCAGCCCCACAGTGGATGCGAAAAGAGGCTTTTTATATATTGGAACCGGTGAAAATTATTCCTATCCAACGACCTCAACCAGCGATGCCATTCAGGCGCTGGATCTTAAAACGGGCAAACTTGTCTGGAATTTCCAGGCAACTCCCGGGGATGCCTATAATGCGGCCTGTCCTTTTTTCAATAATTGTCCTGATAAACCGGGACCTGATCTTGATTTTGGGATGGCACCGATTCTTGCAAAAAGAACAGATGGAAAAGAAATATTACTGGCCGGCCAAAAATCCGGCGTGGTCTATTGCTTAAACCCGGATGACGGCAAAATGCTCTGGCGGAAAAGGATTGGAAAAGGGGGTGCACTGGGCGGAGTTCACTGGGGCATGGCTACTGACGGAAAATATGCGTACGCTTCCAACGCAGATAATGTCCTCGCTCTGGATAAAAGGGATTCAAATCTCGCGCCTTCCCCGGGAATATTTGNNAATTGATTTGGGAAACTCCCTGCAACTCATCCACTTCTGCAGCCCCGCTTTTGGTCCCGGGAATTGTATTTGCGGGTTCGCTGGATGGGCATATCAGGGCTTATGCCAGCAAGGATGGTAAAATCCTATGGGATTTTAATACCCAAAGGACCTACGAAACAACAGATGGCTTTCCCGGAAAAGGGGGTGCCCTGGACGGGCCTGCGCCCGTAGTATCCGGTGGTATTTTACTGGTAAACTCGGGGTATGGAATGTTTGGTGAGAAGGGAGGAAATGTGTTGCTGGCTTTTGAAGTGGATAAAAGCAATTGAATTTGGACTATCTTAGAAGGATATTTTAACCTATTTAGTAGTCCGCATTTAACTACCGGCATGCTTCCCTGGAAGACCATCATTCAGCTCCAAAAAGTAGGGGAGACACCCGTCTACCTCCAGATCGCCAACGCCATTATTCAGGAAATGAAAAAGGGCAGGGTCGGGCCTGGTATAAAATTACCCGGCACCAGGCAAATGGCGGAAATATTAAGCGTGCATCGAAAAACACTTGTAAGGGCATATGAGGAATTGGATGCGCAGGGCTGGATTGAAATGATTCCTTCAAAAGGGACTTTTACCAGTAAAGAATTACCCGAAATAAATCCGCGGAGGTTTTCGGGGAAAACCGATAAAAATAATTCATTCCCGAAGGAAACCGGGTTCCCGGTAAAAGTAAACGACAAAATTCGCCAACCCGTGGATATCTCCCGAAACATTACCGGTTTTCACGATGGACCCGACGTGAGGCTGATGCCGGTCGCGGAGATTGGAAAGGCTTATAAAAGTATTTTGTCCAGGCATATCAATTTTAAGTACTTGTCCTATGTGGATATGGCCGGTGTGAAAAAATTCAGAAAGATCTTATCTGATTACCTCAATCAAAGCCGTGGACTGCAGACCAGCGAGGAAAATATTATGGTCACAAGGGGAAGCCAGATGGCACTTTATTTACTTTCGAAGGTTCTGTTTGGCAGGGGGGAGACCATCCTTGTCGGTAACACTAATTATTATTATGCGGATCATTTATTTGAGAATGCCGGGATGCTGGTAAGACGGGTCAGGGTGGATGAATCCGGGATTGATGTGGATGAGATAGAAAAAATATGCAGGAAAAAAAAAGTCAAAGCAGTTTATATAACCTCCCATCACCACTATCCGACCACCGTTACTTTAATTGCTTCCCGCAGGATCAAATTACTTTCCCTATCCGAAAAATATGGATTCATCATAATAGAAGATGACTACGATTATGATTTTCATTATCTGAGCAGTCCTATCCTTCCGCTGATAAGTGCAGATGTGAATGGAATGGTGATATACATAGGTACCCTCAGTAAAACGATCGCCCCTGCTATAAGAACCGGCTACGTTGTCGCGCCCGTCAACCTTATTCTTGAGCTGTGNNACCCAGGGAGACCCGATTATGGAACTGGCACTTGCAGAGATGTTTGAAGATGGAGAAATCAAAAGACATATGAAAAAAGCACTCAATGAATATCACCGGCGGCGTGATTTTCTATGTTCCTATTTGCATCAGAAACTTTCGGATATTATTGATTTCAAAGTGCCCGATGGAGGACTTGCGATCTGGGCTAAATATGATAAGGCCTTTCCATTACCAGAACTTACCGAAAAATTAAGGGCCCAGGGAATCATTTTATCAAATGGATTGATCCATAACACCGGTCCCCAATCCTTAAATTCCACGAGGATGGGATTTGCCTGGATGAATGAAAAAGAAGCGGAACAGGCAATCAATATGCTTTCTAAAACAATCAGATCGCGGGGCAGATAAGGCAGCCCAAACCGGACTACCTATTATATAAAAACCGGGCTCAAAAGTAGTCCAAGGTCTTTTTACCTTGAGGCTGTAAATCATTTATTCAAAAAAAATTACAGCCATGAAAAAGATTTTTGTATTAGTCTGCTTCTTTTTGATAAGCCTCGGCTCATTTGCCTTTTTTGTCAGGAATATTGATGAGAAGTTACTTCGTTCGTTCAAGGAAGCTTTTCCAAATGCACAACAGGTAATCTGGAGTGAATTGTCCGAAACCTATATTGTATACTTTATGGAAAACGGGGTCAGAACAAGAATAACCTATGGAAAAAGCGGCGATTTTGTGGAAGCATTCCGTTATTACGGGGAACAGCAGCTCG
>PLCH01000012.1:644-3122 GCA_003135585.1 Chitinophagaceae bacterium | reverse complement strand
GTGTGACATACAAAAAAGAACGAATGTGAAATCAGGAGCGAGCCTAAGTCATAGGACGAAATTCTGATGTCGGATCATCTAGTCCCTGATTGGTAAGGATAAATGGTCGCCTTTGCCCTGGATCAATATTAACCCCCATAACTGCAAAAGATAAGAGTTCCGGAGCTTTCCCATTGCTGGGAAGGGGAAGCCCATTCTCCCACCGGTTACAAAAATTTAAGTTCTCTCATGGCCAATAAAATCAAGCGTAATCCTGATCTTCGTCAGATGGATTTAAGGACGAGTTACCCCTACTGGCTTTTAAAAGATGGGATTATACATGAATACGACTCTTTAAAGCAGGATATTCATACGGAAGCCGTAGTTATGGGGGCGGGAATAACCGGTGCCCTGATTGCTTATCATTTGGTTAAAGCTGGAATAGAAGTTACAGTCGTTGACAAAAGGCATGTCGGAATGGGCAGCACGGCAGCCGNNAGATTGATGAACCCCTATTCAAATTAATAGATCTGGTTGGATACAAAAGGGCGGTTTCAAGTTATTTGCAGTGTTACCAGTCGATAAGTGCCATTGATTTAATTATCAAAAAAGAAAAATATGATGCCGACTTCAGATTTAGGCCAAGTCTTCAATATGCTTCATTTAAGAAACATAAGAAAAACATAGAGTCCGAATTTGCAATCCGGAAAAAAATTGGAATNNTTGGGCTGCTTTCCCAGCAGGCCGCTGAAATAAACGCATACAAATTAACTCATGAAATATTAACAAAAAACCTGACCAGAGGCCTTCGAGTCTTTGATAGAACTGACATCTCGGGTATTACACATTCTAAAAAAGGAGTTTCCTTACTGACTGCAGGCGGAAAAAAAATTAAGGCTAGATCACTGATTATTGCCTGCGGGTACGAATCGCAAAAATATATGCCTATGCCTGTGGAGGAGCTCTCTTCAACCTATGCCATTATCAGCGAACCCATGGACGATAAAGAGTTTTGGCACAAGAACAGTCTGATTTGGGAAACGGCCCAGCCTTATNNCATCCGCACCGCTCCGAAAGGGCGCATATTGGTGGGGGGTAAGGATGATTCTTTTTACAATCCTTCCAAAAGGGATAGAAATTTACCCATCAAGGCAAAACAATTGCAAGATTCATTTTCAAAACTTTTTCCCCGAATACCCTTTAAAACAGACTTCTATTGGGCGGGGGTTTTTGGTTCAACCAAAGACTCACTGCCCTATATCGGAGCCATCCCCCAACTTCCCCATACATGGTTCGCATTAGGTTTTGGTGGCAACGGAATAATCTTTAGTACCCTAGCCGCCCAGATCATCCGGGATGAACTGATTGGCAAAAAAAATCCGCAAAGAGATCTATTTTCCTTCAACCGGTGATTTATTATTCTCGTCACCAAATAAATGGAAAAATGACCCCCGCTGGCCAGAAAATAAAAGATTTTAGTAGAAGAGTTATGAATGATTATAAAATGAGGATGCTGAAATCCCTCAATATTTGTAATGGGGAAAACAATAAATCACCAAAAAGAGAGGGGTTTGAAAGTCTCGTCAACATTGACGTATTCCCGGATTTTTTGTCCTTCCTCATAAATGGCAATAACTGATTTTTTTTTAGTGTCAGTCAGCCTGCGCAGTTCAAGGATTTTTGATATGATAAAAGAACGGTTCACCCAGGCAAACCTATCTTCCACTTTCAAATATTCTTCAAGGGAAGAAATGATTTCACCGGTCTTAAGAATATGAATCGTATTTACCTTACCCGGATCAACGGGATCGTAAGATTGAACTGGATGCATGGTATACCAATTGTAAATAAGACAGTTACACAACCATTTAGCTGCTCAAGGGCAGGGAAATATTATCCACAAAGGCCGTTCTGATCAAAATTATGCAATATACTGCTCCGTTCAATCCGAATTTGTTGAATTGAATCATGCCTTCCCTGGTTCATTCCGGAATTCAGGGCTTATTCAAAACAGGCTTTATAGGCCGGGAAAAAAGCAGGAAGGAGAGGACACCCAGCGTAACATAAACANNAGAGAACACCCAGCGTAACATAAACATCGGCAAAATTGAAAATTCCAGTTCGAAGGTTGCCAATCCCAATATTTATAAAATCCGAAACATGCTTTTCAAATAACAACCTGTCAATAATATTTCCAATGCCTCCTGCAAAAATCAATGCCAGAGAAATCATCCTCCAAAAATTGAAATCACGGGATCTTTTGATCGCATAAACGAATAAAATCATCAAAAAGATTAAGGGAAGAATACTTAACAACGCAAAACTGACTGAAGAAGGCAATCCGGAACCCAAACCCAGAAAGGCTCCGGTGTTTTCAACGTATTCCAGTCTCAGCACATCATGGAAGTAAGAAACAGTTTCTTTGTTTATCAAATTAACTTTGGCCAGGTCCTTTGTAACCCTGTCACATCCGATAAAGGCAAAAGAAGACGCACAGAT
>PLCH01000012.1:0-611 GCA_003135585.1 Chitinophagaceae bacterium | reverse complement strand
AAGCACCTGCGTTCCGCCTCCACCATTTCTTCAATTCATTCTTCCTTAGGGTGGGATATGATTGGCGATGAACCCTTGAGCGGTTTGCAGGGAGCTAATCAACCAAATTTATACGTCTTATCCAAAGAAAGCTAATGGCCCATCTTTCCTGTATTCAGTTTGATAAAGCCTGGTCCTTGACCAAAATGAAAGTCTGCGCAATAGCTCCCCAGGCAACTATGTTTATTTTGACGAATTTATAATAATGTGACTTTCAAAACGTTAATGTCTATTAAACCAGTCTCCATGATCGAATTAAGTAATGATCATTTTTGCCTCCAATGTAATTCAAAGATAGATTCAAAAGTCTCTGAATATTCATTAAAAAAATATAAGTTTCCTCTTTGCGAAGATTGCCAGATTTGGTTTATTGGGAAAGTTTTTGACACGACAAAAGAGACCATTCAGCTTTATTTTGCCTTAAAAGGAAGAGGTGTCACCGCACAATTGGAGAAGCATAATAAGTTGAAAAGGGTGGATATTGCGATAGAAGAATCACATCTGCACATTGAGGTGGATAGTGCCCAGCAGAATTATAATGTTACCGAGGCCCTCCAGGACCTCAAAAAAAC
>PLCH01000612.1 GCA_003135585.1 Chitinophagaceae bacterium | reverse complement strand
CCTTCTGTGCTGTATAAATACGGGGTATAAAGCGGGTTAGCGAGAAAGGAGATAGAACCGGGTACTCCTTCTTCTATTTTGGATAATTTGCTAACTACGACCCCGGCATCTCCTTCTATTTGTCCTTGTAACAGGTCGGCTACTTGTGAGGCTGTAAATTCCATTTTATATGAGTTTGAATTGTAGGTAGATAAAATAAAGGTAACTGTTATCACTTTAATTAACTGGNNGCAGTTTTCATCCCGAAAATGACAATAAACGTAAATGACGATAAATGAAATCCGCCTTAACGGGATAAGGAGAATTGCAGCGAAAGAAGGAGGATAATGGTTATATTCCTCTCAACATCCATCATTGAAAACTCAAACAATATTAAGATATACCCAGCCTGGTCATCAACAGAAATTCAGGTATAATCTGTTGCTGAAACCTAATTATAAATGCCCAGCCCTCGAAAAATAAATCTGCAAATCGATATATTTGAATCTAAATAATTGTTACGAATGGGAAATTAATTTTTCAGCTTTCTCTTTTCGGTTTGTTTATGGGCATAGCCACTGTTTATTTTATCCCTTTTAAAATTGAACCCCTTTGCTGGTTGGCAATATTTATTATTTGTGCCATTGTAATTGCAAAAAGAGCCTCCGGAATGTTTTTTCTGCACGGCTTTTGTGTTAGTTTGCTAAATGCAGTCTGGATAACCTCCGCCCATCTCATCTTATTTGACACCTATATTGCTAACCATGCTGAAGAAGCGATAACGATGGCTAAAATGGGAGGGTCGGTTTCACCAAAACTGATGATGTTGATAACCGGGCCAATAATAGGAATTATTTCAGGTCTTGTTTTAGGATTATTCGCATTCATAGCCTCTAAAATCATCAAGAAGGATCCAATAAAATGACAAAGGCTGAAGAATTCTTTAGTAAGCTCACCGAGGAAATCCCCAGTGTTAAACCAGGTAAAATGTTTGGTTCGTTGTGTATGAAAACGCCAAATGGAAAATCATCTGCCATGTTTTGGCACGAAAATATTGTCGTAAAACTTCAAGGTGAATCAATGAAAGAAGCGATGAGTTTAGCAGNNAGAAAAAATAAAAAAAGAGAAAAATACGCACCGCCTTCTTCCGTTTCGGCCTCCTCAGAACCGCCATTAGCTCTTTTTTGTTGAAATCTAGCGGAAAGCCCAGACAGGATTCCATTACCGTACCAGAGTAAAAACAAATGGTCATAACAGGTTAAATATTCCCCGGGAAAAAGCACGGTGAAAAATACTTTTATTCACTACAGTTGTATTAGTAAAACTACTGTAAAAGCTACTGGCATTACATGAGATAGCTCAGTCAGTTTCCTGCAAACCGGGTAAAATGACGTAAAAAAATAATTCTGATTGCTGCAACCAAAACAAATTAAATTATTTGGGCCCATAATATGAAATATGGATTAATTTTTGTAATTATATACTCGAATTACTAGTTCGATGTAATAAGATCCTATTCTTTGTAAAACTAAATCTAATATCATGTGGCAACGTCTAAATTCAGTTGATGAAATTCATCTGGGAGACCAACTCCGGTATCAAACAGGTGATTTGAAAAAAGATTCTCAATCCGATGATCCGGTTTTTCAGGTGGTCAAAAGAGAACAGCATTATTTTGAAATCATTCCAAAATTTTTTGCGGAATTTAACAGAGAGCACGAGGAAATTGTTAAACGAATAATTCGAAATATCGATATCGGATACTATTTCAGATTGGAATTGTGGAGAGATGAGCAATAGATTTTTACCTTTTGCTTCGATAAAAAAAGCTTAGAGGGCGATCCCGGATCCACCCTCTTTTTTTGTTGGCCGAATGGGGTGTATTAAATAAGATAAATCAATTTACCAATAGTATTTGGTCAAGGTTCGACCCGTTAAATCTCATGCTTCACGATTGATTATCAGGTTGTTATTGAATCGTTAATGCTTCCCAGGTTCACAATATTTTATATCCCCAATTCATTTTAATTTATTAAACCCAATACCTATTTTTCAGTCTATAACTTATCTTTTAACAAAAAACCATCAAAATGAAAAACAAATTAGTTTTATCCGTTGCCCTTATCGCTTTTTTGGGATTAACCGANNGGCGCATCCATAAGGAAGTAAAGGAAGGCGAAATGAGCAAGGCTCAGGCTGCAAAATTGCATAAGGATGATCGTCAAATTCGTCAGGAGGAAAGAGATATGGCTGCTCAAAATCATGGACATATCACCAAGCAAGAACAAAAAACCCTGAACCAACAGGAAAATCAGGTTAGTAAAAAGATTGGTAAGTAGGAAAATTGTGAATCACTTTAAAAGCCTGCATTTTATATGTAGGCTTTTTTTTGTCAATAAGTCCTCTATAAATGAGAAAACAATAGAGGATTTTCTATCCTGGAGAAGGACCCAATATATCAACAATGAACCCTGCCGGTCAGATTTAGCCAATTGAATGGAAACATATAATGAATGCGATGAACTTTTACAAAACTATATTTCTTTCAAGGTTAATAGGATGTAGGCTTGAATAACTGGCAGGGCAATAAGTCCGGGTAGTGAAAAAATGATTATATTGACTGATGGCAATTACTCAAAAACGCTCCGGGAATGGCATTTGGATATTAAGGAAGCAACTCCTTGTCTTATATTTTGGCCTTAAAGACTCGCGGACTCCCTTTTATGCCAAAATCCCCGCCCTCTTCTCGGTTGTTTATCTGGTAAGTCCAATTGATATAATTCCCGATTTCATTCCATTTGTTGGATATCTCGATGATCTTATAATTGTGCCCCTGCTCTTAAATCTTTCTATCCGGCTTTTCCCTGCACCGGTAAGAGAAGCAAGCCAAATAAAAGCGGTAAAAGAGGCAAAGAAACTCAGGAATTTCATTTTCCTGTCATTAATTGTTTTCATTTTGGCTGTAGTTGCTGCATTTTTTCTTGGGAAAATATTTTACGAAGTATTCCTGAACAGAAAACCATAGAGTGTTCCAGGAACGGCCCACCGATTGCAGGGAGCTAAGAAAAACAATTGAGAACTCTTATTCCGACCCGGTTTTACCTCCTTGATTTTAAAGCTGCTGATAATCTGTTTGAAAAAATAGAATAATTGGATGTAAGACTATTTTTTTGCTGCGCAGTTTTTTTTTGAAATGATCTGAAAGTCATAATGNNTGTTAGGGCAATAAGTGAGAGTCTATGATTGGGAGGTATCGGCAAAAGATTTAAATTTGATTGATTGAGGTTCCTGGTAAGAATCATTTACCATTCTTTATTTAAACGATTTTTTGGCAATGGAAAACATAGTAAGAATACTTGTAACCAAGGAAGTAACGCATGATGTGAAATGTTTTAGAACGGAAAAGCCTTCAGGATATCAATTTATTCCGGGGCAGGCAACCGAGCTTTCCATTAACAAACCCGGGTTGAANNAGAATTTACTATTAAACGGTATAAAGACCACCAGGGTGTAACCGATAAGTTGCATCAGCTGGAAAGAGGCGATGAATTAATAATAAGAGATGTGTGGGGTGCAATTGAATACAAAGGCCCTGGGTATTTTATAGCAGGAGGCGCCGGAATTACTCCTTTCATTTCCATCCTAAGACAGTTAAATAAAGAAAAGAAAATATCAGGTAATACGCTTTTCTTTTCTAATAAAACCTCACGGGATATTATATATGAGCGGGAACTTTCTGAGATGCTCGGCAACCAGGCAATTTTTATACTTACAAAGGAAAATAACCCAGGATATAAACATGCCTATTTAAATGAAAGGCTTTTGAAAGAAAACATTACAGATTTTCATAAACACTTTTATATCTGCGGACCTGACCCCATGATTCATGATATTAATTCAATATTGACAAAACTAGGTGCCGAGCCAGAAACGGTGATTTTTGAGAAATAAAAAACATGGGTCATTGGTAGGAAACATATCTTTCGTGGAACTCCCAAAAAGGCAAAATTTCCACGACAATTTTACCGGGATATGTTTTCATTTGTAAAACCAGCATTTTTTCCTGCCTTGGATTGTTCTATATCCAGATTCCATGCAGAAGTTGCAATGTAAGGGACAGCGCCGGCTGCATCCTTATTCAAATAGCTGCAATCTATACTTCTGCGTTCGCCAGGAGCCAATAATATATAATTGTCTTGAAAAATCTGCGGAAGAATATCATCACCTCCCTTTCTTTTTAAAACACGGATGTGCACAAAGAACGCTACTGATTGACCCATATTGGTTACGGTTATTTTGTGCACAGTGTTCATTTTACTTTTGTTGGTTATATACTGGACATTCAATTTTGTACGGGGTAATTTTTGCAAAGCGTTGAAATCCGCATAAACCGACTGAGGGGTATAGAACCATTTTGATTTATTCCAATCGAGCGAGTCTTTCTTATTTGACAGCCAGTACCAATTCAGAGAGACAGTTTTTGCCTGCTGGTCTTTCAGTTGAAGCCTTAAAAAATAGATATCCCCCAGATTTTCCATATCAGGAATTGCAAAGCATTTTCTGATACTGTCTTTTTGAACAGAAGTCCTTATCGAACGGGTATATTTTAAGCTACCTCTGGCATCGTACAGGTCTGCCTTTGCGGTAAGGTTTGGAAAAGCTTGTAGGAGGGAATTATTGATAATTACTTCCTTTGATTTATATGAATATTGAATATGCAGTGGTTCGAGGGATTTTTTCATGCCGAAGTAAGTTCCGGCTGGATACAAATAATAGTCATAGGTATGCCATATTAGGCTTGGCCAGGGGTTACTTAACATCCATTGTACGACACCTGTTGCCGTATTGTATTTATTCAATCCATACGCCTCCATCATTGCCCTGTGCCCTTCATAATTTTGTACCTGTGCCTTTCCAACAAACTCTCTCATTGATGAGGACGGGCCATATCTTTCATCAAGTGCTTTATTGAATATATTTGTTGTGCTGAATTGGCCTGTTCCGCAATGGTATAACCAATGCGTGTTACCAACTGCGAGGGAGTCTTCTGGAATAAATTTAATAAGGCTTTCATAAGGGGGAATGGAAGGTCCGGGTGAAATCTCCGTCGCAAAACTCCAGGAGCCTCCATATTTATTCGAGTCAGTTTCCCAATAGATTGGAGGAACCCAATCGTAGGGACCGTTCATTTTCAAACCGCTGAATCCAGATACTTTTGAAAACCTTGAATCTGCAGTCGAAAGAACGGGATTTGGCCATTTAAGATCTTTCTCTATGGCCAGATAATTTCTTTCAACAGATGTATCACTGGGTGGCATATCGCTGCCATTTAGCCACACCAGTAGGCAAGCCTTGTTTCTAAGCCAGTACATTACACTCCTGTCGGATTCCACAGCTACATTTCTTTTTACGCTATCCCATTTTTCAGGATATTGCCATGCCCCGCAACACATCCAGCCTGTCATTACAAGCATTCCGTACCTATCACATAACTCGTAAAAATGGTCATCTTCCAATTTCCCTTCCGAGCGGATTATATTCATATTCATGTCTCGGACTAATTTGATTTCCTGCTCCTGTCTTTCGGCCGAACGCCGCTGAAATATATCTGGCGACCATGCTGCGCCGCGAAGCAGGATCGGTTTTCCATTTATCAGGAACTTTCTGGAATGATTATCTATTAGCTCGGATGTAACTTGCCGTATACCAAATTGTTCGGAAACTATGCTACTGTTTATTCCCTTTCTAACCACTTTCAGTTCAATATTATTCAGAAGGGGTTTACCATATTGCCA
>PLCH01000615.1 GCA_003135585.1 Chitinophagaceae bacterium | reverse complement strand
AGATCAACCAGCATTATTCTATTTGCGAATCCCTGACCAACGATCAATTAAGAAGCAAAACAATTGAATTTAAGAATCGCATCAAAGAACACCTCGTCCATATCGACAATGAGATTTTGGACCTTAATAAAAAAGCGGAAGCACTTGCTTTTAGTGATATTGGCGAAAAAGACAGGATATACAACGAAATTGATCAGCTAAAAAAAGACCGGGATAAAAAAATCGAAGAAATTCTCAAGGAACTACTGCCTGAAGCATTTGCAGTTGTAAAAGAAACCAGCCGCCGATTCAAAGAAAATAAGGAGCTTGTTTCGACGGCCACCCAACTTGACCGCGACCTGAGCGTAAAAAGGGATCATATAACTATTGAAGGGGACAAATCGGTTTATGCAAATAGTTGGATGGCCGGCGGTACCTTAATTAGCTGGAATATGGTTCACTATGATGTGCAGTTGATCGGAGGCACAGTATTGCACGAAGGCAAGATTGCTGAAATGGCGACAGGGGAAGGTAAAACCCTTGTATCTACTTTACCGGCATATTTGAATGCGTTGGCTGGTGAGGGTGTTCATATTGTAACCGTCAATGATTATCTGGCCCGAAGGGATTCTGAATGGAACGGCCCTATTTTTGAATGGCTGGGAATTACAGTTGATTGTATTGACAAACATGAACCCAATAGTGAAGCCCGTAGGGCAGCTTATTACGCGGATATTACCTATGGAACCAACAATGAATTTGGGTTCGATTATCTACGCGACAATATGGTACACTCACCTGCCGAAATGGTGCAGCGCAAACACCATTATGCGATGGTGGATGAAGTGGATAGCGTTTTAATAGATGATGCACGCACGCCTTTGATTATATCCGGCCCAGTTGCAAGAGGCGACGACCAGCAATACCATATTTTAAAAAACCGTGTTGAAAAACTGCTGGATGTTCAAAAAAGGGCGGTGAATCAGTTTCTAAACGAAGCAAGAAAAAAAATAGCAGATGGCAACGATGATCCAAGAGACGGGGGATTGGCCCTGATGAGGGCTTTCCGCGGCTTGCCAAAAAACGGGCCCCTGATCAAATTTTTAAGCGAACAGGGTATCAAGGTAAAATTGCAAAAAGCAGAAAATTATTACCTGGCTGATCAGCAAAAGGAAATGCCCAAGGTGGATTCCGAATTATTTTTCCAGATTGACGAAAAGAACAATTCAGTAGAACTGACGGATAAAGGCATTCAGATGATCACGAAAGAAGGGGAAGACCCTGATTNNGAGTAAAATTGGCCGAGATCGAAAAAAGTGAGCTTTCGCAAGAGGATAAACTGCAGCAGAAAGAAGCTTTGTTGAATGACTATGCCGTAAAAGCGGACCGTATCCATACCGTTCAGCAATTGCTAAAGGCCTATACATTATTTGATAAGGACGTGGAATATGTTGTCATGGACGGACAGGTAAAGATTGTAGACGAACAGACCGGACGCATTCTGGATGGGCGTCGTTACAGTGATGGTCTGCATCAGGCAATCGAAGCAAAAGAGAACGTGAAGATAGAAGCTGCAACACAGACATACGCAACCGTTACCCTGCAAAATTATTTCCGGATGTACCATAAATTAGCTGGCATGACCGGAACCGCAGAAACGGAAGCCGCTGAATTGTGGGATATTTATAAATTGGATGTGGTAACTATCCCGACTAATGTAACTGTCATTAGAAAAGACCACCAGGATCTGGTTTATAAAACAAAGCGCGAAAAATATAAGTCCGCTATAGATGAAATTGAAAAGTTACGCACGGAGGGCAGGCCCTCTCTGGTGGGTACAACTTCGGTCGAAGTAAGTGAGTTGCTTAGCAAGATGTTGCAAGTGAAGAAAATACCGCATAATGTTTTAAACGCGAAGCAACATGCCAGGGAAGCGCAGGTAGTCGCTGAAGCAGGCCTGGCAGGCGCGGTCACCATTGCAACCAATATGGCGGGACGTGGTACAGATATTAAGCTCGGACCGGGGGTAAAGGAAGCGGGTGGCTTGGCCATTATTGGGACTGAAAGACATGAAAGCCGGCGCGTGGACAGGCAGCTGCGGGGCCGTTCCGGCCGTCAGGGAGATCCGGGGACCACCCAGTTTTATGTTTCACTCGAAGATGATCTTATGCGCATGTTCGGAAGCGACCGTATTGCATCGCTGATGGACAAGATGGGTTACAAGGAAGGAGAGGTGATCCAGCATAGCATGGTAACCAAGAGTATTGAACGGGCGCAAAAAAAAGTGGAAGAAAATAATTTTGGTATACGAAAGCGTCTACTTGAGTATGATGACGTGATGAATAAGCAAAGAAATGTTGTTTACAAAAAACGAAACCATGCTTTATTTGGAGAAAGACTTGCACTTGATCGGGATAATGCATTTTATATTGTGGCCGAGGGATTGGTAAATTCCTTTAGGGAAATGGACGATTACGAAGGATTTAAATTGGCTGCCATTGTGAATTTTGGGCTTGACAGCAATATTAGTAAAGAGGATTTTCTGAAAACGGATGAAGTTCAATTGTCGGAAAAATTATACCTGGAAGCCACTCAGAATTACGAGCGCCGTATGGATGAGTTGAGCAAACAGGTTGTGCCGGTCTTCAAAAACATACGGCTTACCCAGGGAAGTCATGTTGAAAACGTGGTTGTTCCATTTACGGACGGGAAAAAAGCCATGAATGTATTAGCAAACCTTCATAAAACGTTAGAAACCAACGGCCGTGAATTGATGAATGCTGTTGAAAGGCAAATTACGCTTTCCATTATTGATGACGCTTGGAAAGAACACCTTCGTTCAATGGATGACCTGAAACAAAGTGTTCAAACTGCTTATCTGGAGCAAAAAGATCCGCTGGTGATTTATAAAATGGAAGCCTTCGAATTGTTTAGACGAATGGACAGTGAAATGAATAAGGATATTGTAAGTTTTCTTTGTCATTCAACAATTCCGATTGAAGAAAACAGCAAAGCTCCCATCCACGAAGGTAGGGAAAGAAAAACAGATATGAGCAAGATGAAAGTGAGGAAGGACGAGCTGGTGGCTGCGGGAAATTCCGGGAATATCATCAATGAAGGCTCGGATTATTATGAACCTTCGGAACCCGTCAAAAAAGAGCCAATCAAAGTAGGGCCAAAAATTGGTCGAAATGATCCTTGCCCTTGTGGCAGTGGAAAAAAGTATAAAAATTGCCATGGGAAAGAGGCATAAAAACAAACCAGGCCCTGAATAAATTCCGAAGCTGGTATGGTATTTCATTTAGGGGATTCGATAAACTGGGTATCTCAAAAAGGCAGGTTCACAATAGGGAGAATTTTTATATACAAAATCCAATTGGGAAGAGGGGCTCCGTGCAAAATCAGCGTCCGTTTTTTTCTTTTCTTCTAATTTGGTTCTTAGTTCGGGATGATCTTTTAGCCAGGCTGCGGCCAGATCTTCCCAACGGTAATCACTATAACCTTCCTTCTGTTGTAAAACAGCGTCAAAAAAGTTCCAGGAGAAATAAGAATCATCCCCAGTGGGTTCAAGCATTTCAATCAAGAATCGCCTACAGGATTGATTGGTATTAATAAGGTAATCTCCTTTTAGGAAATTGATCAGTTGATTGGATGCGACTACCCTAACCCCTGAGTTTTTGTGATGCTTTTCATATGGTTTTTGCAAAGATTTATATTCCTCGATATGATAGGCCTCAACTTGTATTATTGAATCTCTTGGAAGCTGCCGCATCAGCACCCCGTTTAGCCTGAGCAAATCAATTATATCATGCCAGCCCTGGGGAATGATGTACTGTCTTGGACGTGATACAAATTTCTCAGGCCTGAAATAATCATTAAATTTTACCAGTTTTTCGAAAGGTTTGGAATGATCGTAAAACAATCTTTGCGCGCCNNTGTTACTTCACTGGGCTTGAAATAGGATTCGTAACCTTTGAAATGAATCCAATCTGACCTGCTTGTGTCAGGCTGCCAGTTTAAGGCAAATTCTTTTTTTTGCAGATCGTCGGCAATGTTTTGTTTTCTTTTTTCAATAACCTCCTTGGAGTGCTTAGAAGCCACTTCAATCATGGTTCTCATGAGTGCGTAGGTTGAAAGTACCCTGTCCCTAAATGGTTTTAGCATATGGGTTTCAGGGATAAAGGCAAGCGTATTAAAGAGGGTAGCATAACCGCTTGAGAATCTTGGCGGATCATAAAATGCCGTCCAGCCTTTTTCAGGATCCCCCTCTTCAAAATTTACATATGGGCACATTGGCCACCCTTTTTTTTCCATTGACTGGTACAAAGCCGGCTCAAATACTTCATGCAGGAATATTCCCAGCTCACCCCCCAGCTTGTTCCATTGAGCCGTCAGTAAAGTCATGGTATGCTGGTAATCCGCTCCGTCACTAACGTGGTTGTCTACCTGAATGTCCGGATCTATCCAATGAAATAGTTTTGCGAAAGAGCGGGCGTTTCTTGAATCATTTTTGGTAAAGTCCCGGTTTAGGTCAAGGTTTTGTGCATCGCCCCGGAATCCATAACTCTTTGGCCCGTTTTGATTCGCTCTTGAAAATGAATTCCGGTTTAAAGCCCCTCCAATATTATAAAGAGGAATAACAGCCAAAGCGATATTGTCAGGCATTGGGACGCTTCCATTAGCAAGATCCCTGAGCAGCATCATACTCGCGTCAACCCCATCAGGCTCTCCGGGATGAATGCCGTTGATGATAAGAATTACCAGCTTATTTTGACGATGCCAGGTTTTTGGATCAAACCGCCCGTCATTTGAATAAAGCGCGACCTCACAGGGATAGCCTGCATCCGTGGTGCCGATTTGAGCCAGAGATATCTTTGAGGAAATTTTATCCAATTTCTTATAATAATCGATGCATTCAAAGTAGGTGGCTGTTTGTTCACCTTTTGATTTTTCAAATGGAGTGATAAGATTCATTGCGCAAGTTCCTAAAAAACTTACCGATAATAGAAAAGAAAGGATTGGATGCATGACCCTGGTTTAAGTCTGAAATTTACAAAAAGAGTTGTTATCCCCAATGGCGGCTGTAAAAAATCACTTAATATTATAGCGGCTATTTTGAAAAGGGGGATTACCCTAAATTTATGACAGTCAGTATACCCAATATACTTTTTATTCTTTTGATATTTCAATTGTTGTTCCTGAGTTTTTTTCTTTTTACCAACAACAAAGGAAAACGGGTGAGCAATATTCTATTAGGATCTTTCTTTCTATCCATTTGTCTTAATCTGGTGGATGTTTTCCTTCTAATGACTAAGGTCTATTTTTCAAACACTTCATTCGCGTTATGGGGAAGTTGCCTTCCTTTGCTATTCGGTCCCATTCTATTTTTGTATACCCAATCGGTTTTATATAAGGATTTCTCCTTTTCTGGGAAAAGAATGAAACATTTTTTACCATTCATTATTTTTTTTACGGTAACAGAATTGACTTATCTTTTTCAACCGAGAAATATCCGTGAAAATATCCTGAACAATATTGTCGACAGTCGTCTTCCCCGCGCTGCATATTTGGTTTCCCTTTTAATATTTATGCAATTTCTTTTTTATGTGTTTGCTTCCTTGCGGCTGATTGGCACGTATAAAAAGGCAGCCGGCGAAAATTTTTCAAATAGCAGGTATATAAATGTTTCCTGGCTCTATTCTACCATGATCTTTTTTATGCTTATTATGTTCCTGAGCACGCTGAATGGTTTGCTGGCATTAACTTTTTGGGCGAAATATTATTTTTTGGCATTAAATCTTATCGTTTTTGCAGTACTGGTGTTTATCAACCAGGTATTGTTAAAGGCGCTGCGGAGACCCCATTTTTTTTCTTTTTCAGAGAATTCAGATATTAAAGACAGTTTACCTATCGCTCTGGGGAGTGGTTCTTCCGGCCCGGAATCTGCAGAAAAGGAAAAAATATTGCAGCAGATTTTGCAATATATGCGGGATAGAAAACCCTGGTTGGAACCCGAACTTACCTTAGATCAGCTGGCCGCCCAGCTTTCCATCAGGCCTAAAATCCTTTCCCAACTTATTAATGAAAAGCTTCAGCAGAATTTTTTTGACTTTATCAATCGCTACAGAATTGAGGAGGCCGGGCGCTTGCTGATCAACCCGGTCGACAAAAAAATTACCATTTTGGAGGTTTTGTACGAGGTAGGGTTTAATTCAAAATCTTCCTTTAATACCCTTTTTAAGAAATACACAGGCTTGACTCCAAGCGAATTCAAGAAAAAAAATCAATCAGGTTAAAGTATTCAACTCGTTTCGATAACCTGACCATTCCGATTTTTTAAGTGGAACACAAAAAATTATTTCTGAGGGCCTTCAGATGGCTTTTTTTACAATTTGAGCCAGCTGGAAGATTTCGCGTATCCTCAAAACCAAAAAAGCATCCCTGAAAGGGATGCCTTTTTTGAGGATTCTCCACATATAATTATTTGGCTAAAGTATTTATTTTTTTTGCCAGCTTACTTTTAAGATTAGCCGCTTTGTTCTTGTGGATAATGCCTCGTTTAGCCATCTTATCAATCATGGACGCTGTTTTCTGCAACTTTTCCCCGGCTTCTTTAGGAACCTTTAATTCTCTCAATTCACGTATGGCATTTCGGGTTGTCTTACCATAATACCGGTTAATTTCTCTGCGTTTGGATGACTGACGAACGTCCTTTTTGGTTGCCTTGTGATTAGCCATGAAAATTGAAATTTTTGGACGGCAAAGGTAGGGGAAATGGATGAAATTTAAAAATTGGAATGAAAGATTAAAAGCCCGGCTGAATGATCAAATAAAGGATCCATTTTAGCCAACAGGCTGAAAGCCAGCCACAAAAGCTGTTAATGCTCTCGGCAGCAACGCTAAAATATAGCCGTCTGTAATGATTTTCACCGATATTTGTGGTCCTATACAAAAAGCCCAATTTTCATGAAAGATTTTCAATATATAACAAATTCTTCTCCCGCTTATATAGAGAGTTTGTATAAGGCTTTTGTTGCAAATCCAGAAAGTGTTGATCCGGGGTTTAAAAAATTTTTTGAAGGCTTTGATTTTGCCATTTCACAAGGCAAAGCTGCGAATGGCAGCCCACCAGCAGGTAAGCAAATGACGGCTCCAGTACTGACCACCGCAGATGGAGTGGACTGGAAAAAAGAATTGGGGGCTTATCGCCTGATTTTGGGGTACCGCAATAAAGGCCATCTTATAGCCAAAACCAATCCCATTCGACCCAGAAAAGACCGGGGCGCCAACCTGGATCTCGCTTTTTTTGGCTTTACAGAGGAAGATCTTGAAAAAAATTTTTTTGCCGGAAATCTGATCGGATTGGGAACCACATCCCTCAAGAATATTTTACAACACCTGCAAAAATGTTATGCCGGCCATGTAGGAATTGAATTTAAATACATCAGTGACCAGGTAAAAATAGANNTTCATCAACCCCCTTCCGCTGGATAAAAAGAAACGCATACTGGAAAAGTTGAACGAAGGAGTGATGTTTGAGAAATTTCTGCACACGAAATATATAGGCCAAAAGAGGTTTTCCCTGGAAGGAGGGGAGACTACCATTCCTGCATTGGATGCCATTATTAACACCGCGGCAGAACTCGGTGTCCAGGAACTGGTGATCGGAATGGCTCACCGCGGGCGACTGAATATTCTCGCTAATGTCATGGGAAAGACCTATGAACAGATATTCAGCGAATTTGAAGGCACCTCGATATTGGACCAGACCATGGGCAGCGGCGATGTAAAATATCATATGGGTTACGGCAGCGAAATACAAACAAAAGATAACAAAACAGTCCACCTTAANNGCCTCCGTTGCCGGGCAGGGGATAGTTTATGAAGTTATACAGATGTGCAACCTGGAAGGCTATTATACTGGCGGTACGATTCATTTTGTTATCAATAACCAGATCGGTTTTACAACCGATTTCGATGACGCTCGCAGTTCTGATTATTGCACCTCGCTG
>PLCH01000402.1 GCA_003135585.1 Chitinophagaceae bacterium | reverse complement strand
GCCGGAGGCATTCATATCCAGGGAATTGAAATAGGAAGAATTGCCGTAAACGGTCTGTATGGTGGTCCAGTTAACCGAATCATCCGAAGTCTGAATCCTGAAATCCTTCCCAAGCGCTGTTTCCCATTTCAAAATAACCCGGCAGATTTTATACTTCTGTCCAAGGTCGACGTCAATATTCTGGGGATCACTGTACAGGCTTGACCATCTGGTGGATGTCAGCCCGTCAAAGGCGTTCGAAGCTGGAAAGGATGCACTCTCTATCGATGAGGCACCCGCGCTTTTATTCAAGGCAATATTTGGAGAAACACAATTTGAAACTGCCTTTTTTACCAGTCCGTAAACCATTAATCTGTTTGAAAAACTTGCCATATATACTTTGCCATTTGCTATGGTGGGACAGACGAATTTGGCATAGTTGCCCGCATCATCGGCTGGATCCATGGATGAATTCCATAGTTCCCTGGTTAAATCAACAGCAGAAAACGCCCTTACCAGCCCTGGCCTTGTTGCCGTGTTCGCATCTCCTACAGCCGCATGGGAAGCCCAGAGTATTGCCGTACTATCATCCGAGCCATTTGAGGAAACGGCGAGCAGGGCTCCATTGTATCCTGTTGGACCCGACGGGCCGGTCAGGGGTGACAGCAAATTGAAGGTATGGCTGGTTGTGTCGAACAAAAATCCATTCAGGGGGGCATTTTCTGACCAGGTATAGACAAATTCATTGGACTGGCCCCTGTAGAAACCCAAAGAAGAATGCAGCGCGCTGTTGCTTCCCAGATTTATGGTTTGCTGGTTCGTATTCGAATTGGCGTTATAACCCCCCATATTATCCCGGTTAAGCAAATATAAATTACCATCCTTTCCTCCCGTAATAGCATAGGTTGAATTGGGGATAAGCATTAGTTCCGTCACCCCAAAATCGAGGTCCACGGTATTTAAATAATCAAAATTGTAGGGAGTAAAAAAACTGGCTATTCCGAGGCGATTGCCGCTGCGGGTCAGCTTCAGAGCGCTTTCGCTTCTGTTGAGACTGTCTCCTGGATTCCCCTGGATTCCCGTGGTTCCGTTTCCGACTGCCAGGTATATATTTCCAAATTCGTCTGCGGCTGGAGCTGCCCCGCTCATCCAGATTCCACCTTCTGTACCTTCAGGCGTTGTGTTATAAACAATCGTTTGCTGCAGACTGGCAGTGTCATACCCAAGAAACCACCCGTGATAGGGATCCCAGTCACAGTGCGAGGCATAAGCAATATAGACCGTTCCATTTAAAAGCAGAAGACCGGGCCTTTGGTTTTGGGTTTGGGGGTTGAAACTAAGGGTTCCGTTTGCAGCGCCGGCACCCGAAATGGAGTTTATTTGGGCGGTGATCAGAACAGGACTATTCGGTTTCTCCTTACCCGTTCGTATGTCTATGGCGTGGAGCCATTGCCTGAAATTCAGACTGCCGTCCGTAGATACGCTCCTGGCAACAACAAATAAAGTTTGAGTAGAGGAATCGATCACCGGTGTGCCCACAATTCCCATATTCCCGCTGATATCCTGGTAAGCTCCTCCACAGGCACCCGTCATATCGCTGTTCCTGATAGGCCTGCTTCCTGAAGGGGTAAGGTTTACCTGCCAATAGGCTGCAGACAGGTTAACCGAATCTGCATCAAATGCGTAAAGGCTGTTATTGACTGTGGCCACGTAGACAACATTGTGAAGCCCGTTGTTTATAGAAACATTGGAAGCAACCAGGGGTTGGGAATAGACCTGATCATCCACATTTCTGGTAAACAGGATTCCGAACTGGTCTTTATTTACATTTTTTAAATTTAATATGGATTCTCGAGCGTTCCATCCCGAACGGTTCAGGTCATTATGCTGCGTTAATACGCTTACCTGCGCCCTGATATGAAAACTATTAACACATAATAAAACCGGGATATAAAACAAAGAGAAGAACTTTTTCATCTGGGAGGGATGTTTTTGCAATACAGGTTAGGGGTATTTTTGGCCTAAATATACAAGCTTATCGGCCGAAATCAAAAACTCGTAAATGAATTATCTTTGCCTTTTCCAGAAAATGGCAGCATTACACAATCGTATATCCCAGAAAGAGTTGAAGGAGCTTTTGCACAAAGAAACGGAAGCCCGTATTACTTTTTCCTTTTACCGGTATTTTCCCATTCCCGATCCGAAGCAATTGCGGGACGAATGGTTTGAAAAATTGGATAAATTAAAGGTTTTTGGCCGTATTTATGTGGCCAGGGAAGGTATCAACGCACAGGTCAGTGTGCCCCGGAGTAATTTTGAAGCACTAGAAAATTATTTGCATTCAAATGTGCAACTGGGAGAGGTTCGCTTAAATATTGCCGTTGAGGATGATGGCAAATCTTTCTGGGTACTTAAAATAAAGGTGAGGGAAAAAATTGTGGCAGATGGGATTCAAGACCCTTCGTTTGATATGCGCAACAAAGGAAAATACGTCGATGCTGCGCAATTCAATCAATTAACTGAGGATGAGGATACGCTGGTTGTCGATATGCGCAACCACTATGAATTCGAGGTTGGGCATTTTGGCAGGGCAATCGAGGTGCCCAGTGATACTTTCCGGGAGCAATTGCCCATGACCGTTGAAATGTTGAAGGAATCAAAAAACCGGAATATTATTTTGTATTGTACAGGCGGTATCCGTTGTGAAAAAGCCGGGGCCTATCTGTTGCATAATGGGTTTAAGAATGTGTATCACCTGGAAGGCGGGATTATTAATTATGTCAATACCATAAGGAAAACTGGTTTGGAAAATAAATTTATAGGAAAAAATTTTGTATTCGATGNNAGGAGGTGATTGCCAGATGTCACCAGTGTGGCAAGCCCTCGGATCTCCATAAGAATTGTAAAAATGAAGCCTGTCACCTGCTTTTTATTCAGTGTGAGGATTGCGCTGCAAAATATGATGGCTGTTGCGGTTCCGCCTGTCTTGATTTTATCCGGCTGCCTGCAGATCAGCAAAAGGAACTTCGCAAGGGGATTGATAATGGAAGAAATGTCTTTAATAAATCAAAGGCAAGGATGAGGCTATGATCCGTTCCCAGCATTCCGGCTGAAGAAGATGGTTTCACGTCAAATTGCCCAACGCATACAGGATTCTCTGATAGATTTCCCCGTCACTTAGAGGCAACGGCACAAATTTTTCCCCGATAATTTTTTCATACAGCTCGATATATCTGTTACTAATGGTTTGGACCCATTCGTCTTTCATTTCGGGCACTTTTTGACCTTCTTTTCCCATAAATCCGTTTTCAATCAGCCATTCTCTAACAAATTCTTTGCTTAGTTGTTTTTGCCTTTCCCCTTTTTGCTGTCTCTCTTCAAATCCATCTGCATAGAAATAACGGGAAGAATCAGGCGTGTGAATTTCATCCATCAGGTATACCCGGTCCGCTATCCTCCCAAATTCGTATTTGGTATCAACGAGGATCAGCCCGCGCCTGGTGGCTATTTCTTTGCCCCTGGCGAAGAGTGCAAGCGTATATTTCTCCATTGTTTCATAATCCTTCTCGCTTACCAATCCTTTGCGGATTATATTTTCCCTGGACATATCCTCATCGTGTCCGGCGGCGGCTTTGGTGGAGGGGGTAATAACGGGGGCATGGAAATAATCATTTTCTTTCATTCCCTCCGGCAGAGAAACGCCACAGAGTTCCTTTTGACCGCTGTTATAAGTCCTCCAGGCATGACCCGTCAGATTTCCTCTAACTACCATCT
>PLCH01000070.1 GCA_003135585.1 Chitinophagaceae bacterium | reverse complement strand
CAGGCGGTTGCCAGCCAGTCTGCCGTAGTGCCGTCTGCGGCAATAGCCGTTACGTTTCGTCTGCGTGTAAGTCCGATCCCTGTTTTAGGATTGACAATATGGGAATACCTCCTGCCATTGAATACAGCGTATTGATAAATATCCCCTGAGGTGGCTACGGAGATTTCTTTTAGCAACAGCAATCGCGGCAAGATGGCTTCTTTTTCCTCCGGGGCATTTATTCCTATCAGCCATCCCTCCTTCCCCGGTGGAGACTTGCCCGTGACAATTTTTCCGCCTGCATTAACCATGGCGCAAAAAAAACCGTTTCGACCCAGCACCCTGAGTACAGCCGCCGCTACATAACCCTTCCCCAGGCCGCCCAGATCCAGTTTCATTCCAGGTTTTTCCAGCCATACCGAGTGATTTAGGGTATCCAGGTGCACGTAACGANNATCCGGAAATGTTTTTGTTTTTCTCGCGTTTCGCCACAACCTCACAACAGGCCCGATTGTTATATCATAACTTCCACCGCTTAACCGGGCAGCTTCCATCGACCGTTGCAACATTTCAAAAAGCGGTAAGGATACCGGCGTATAACCATACTGACCGCTGGCAGCGCTCAAACGGTTGATTTCACTGCTGTCAATATAATCACTTAATATCCCGTTCAATTCATCTGCTTTTCTGAAAGCTTCCTCTGCGGCAGCTGCCGCCGCCGCAGAATCATTGCTGTAAATGGAGATGGTAAAAGGCGAACCCATTTTGGGTTCATCAAAAACGTATTTTTTTTGACTGCCGGCTATTTGTACGGCAACCAAAGATAGGATGAGAAGGTATTGTGCTTTTATTTTTAATTATTTTTTGGTTAACTGAAGCCTATACTATCGAAAGCAAGCGCGTTTATCAATGAGAGCATATATTAGGTCCTGATTAATCGCGGGTTTTAGCAAATAGTCCGCTAAATGAAGCATCAGAATTTATCGCCCACCTTCATTTATCAATTCAGAATACGTTGTTCCTTCCGGCACCTTGGAAACGCTCTCAAAAGAAAGACAGTATCCGTCAGGATCTTTCAGATTCGTCACCCACATGTTGTTGCCCACAAAAGGCTCGGAAGCTGGTAAATCCTTTGCGGTAAACTCATGATATAAGGCCAGGGCGTCTTCACATATAAAATTAATGGATATCCCAACCCCCCTTTTTTCAACCGGCGCTCCTGCTTCCTTACGATATTCCTGCAGCATAAGCGCGGCCCCGTCCCGCTGGAGCCAGCACCATTCTATTGTACCCCTCGGTGTCCACTTGTTGGTCATAATAAAACCAAGACCATTCAGGTAAAACTGCAGAGATACTCCCATATCCAACACCCCGAAGAACGGGACTGCTTGTATAATATTCAGTTTTGTACTAGTATCTCTTCCCATGAGTTAATTATAAAAAAAATGATCACATTGGCTTTTTTGCTAGCGATGGAAATCATAAAACTGGATCCGGAAAACTTACAATCAATCTTTTTCAATAAGACTTTCATTAATCATATAAGCATCCACCTCACCGATCAGGGGAATAGCTTTTGCCTCTGTAATATAAATCCGCAATGATTTTGCCAACTGCTTTGGAAAACTGATGATCCGCTTTTTCCCGATAGTCGACTGGTTTATTTCCAAACCGGTTCCATCTTCATTAAAAGTCTGAATTTTAAATTTTTTTACTCTCTGGCCCATTTGTATGGGTTCCTGCAGTATCACGCAGTCAACTGGGGTTGCTTCGGTAAATTTTATTTCAATATAATTATTCNNCTTCACCCAGGGAAACAAAACTCTGATCATTTCCGTCTGTCAGGTTCTGCAGAAGACTTTTTCCCGCCAAACCGGTTGAAAGGGTGGCTCCCCCATGTTTTATCAGAGAGTTTTTAAAATTTTCATCCCTCAGTTGTTTAAATCCCATCAGGGCAGCAGAATCGAATGTGGTAAATAATCCCCTCCTGTCAGGAGGGACATTCAATAACATATTTGCACCCCTCCCGACTGATTTCAAATAGAGGCTGAACAATTTCTCCGGAGATTTCACGGCACTGTCTTCCCTTTGGTGATAGAACCAGCCGGGCCGGATACTTAGATCGCATTCGGCAGGCAGCCAGTTCTTCCCGGATATATTTCCGCTGTTAAGGGTATCTGTTGATGGCGCACCAGGTCCCCTTGTAAAACCGGCGGTATCCAATAAATTCCAATTTGATTTTCCTGCAATACCATCCTCATTACCAACCCAGCGAATATCAGGTCCTATATCGCTGAAGACAACTGTGCTGGGGGCGATGCCGCGAAGCGTCTTTTCAAATTTTCTGAAATCATAAACCTGCTTTTTCCCATTAGGTCCTTCTCCATTGGCTCCATCCCACCAAAATTCAAACAAAGGGCCGTATCTCGAGACGACTTCTTTCATCATATTTATGAACACATCGTTATATTCGCCGGTTCCGTATTTTGGATGGTTACGGTCCCAGGGCGATAAATATATCCCCAGCTTCAGCCCAAATTCCCTGCAGGCTGCTGCCAGTTCTCTTAATACGTCGCCTTTGCCGTTTCGCCATTTGCTCCGGGCAACTGTATGGNNTGATAATTCCTTTGGCGCCGGCAGCTTTGGCTACGCGACACCACTGCCGGCAATCCAATTCCGTAGGATTAAAAACCTCTTCATTCTCTGTCCCCTTGCCCCATTCAAGGTCTGTAAACGTATTGGGCCCAAAATGGGTGAAAAGATAAAATCCCATTTCCTGCCATTGCAATTGTCTTGCCGAAGGCAGAGGACCATAAGGCTTTACCAGCTGGGCAGGGGCTTTACAAATTGCCAATAGGGATAAACCTATAAGCATAAGAAATTTTTTCATTCTATTTTTTTTGTTCAGGATTAGGTTGATCAAACAAGTGGCTCGAGAAATACGTAGCCATAGAAATTACCAACCCACATATTTCGGCGGTTCAATTCCATTCAGTCGTAGATACACGATCATCTGGCCACGGTGATGGGCTTGATGATCGCTCACCAGATTAATAATCTGGAGTTTGTTCATGGGGCCTGCAAAAAAATTAACTGAATCCCCCAAATGAGCCTCATCAAAATTCCTTAAAACTTTTAAAGCGTAGTAATATACACGGTTTACTACTTCTATAATTTCCACCTTATTCTGTTTCTTCCCATCTGCATCTGTAAAAGGACTGGTTCCCTTTTCAAGATACGCTGATGTCAGCCAGCCCAGGTTTTCGGAAAGATGGAGAAGTTGCTCACCAAAACTCATCTCTTTTGCCATGGGCCTGAAATTGTAGTTTTCAGGAGGCATTTTCTCGGCCACTTGAAGCGTATAAATCTTTGAATTTTCCAGCTTGGTGACTGCTGCCTTGAGAAATAATTTGCCCGTCGACTGACAAAACAAGAGAGGAGAAAACAAAATCAAAGGAATAGAAAAAAGGTTGCGGAGCATTTTTACAAATTTGGGTATTTAAAATTAAGGTATAAATGAATAGGAGGAAGTGAAGACTTTCATTTAGCGTAAATAACTACCCCTTTCTTTTTGCACCATATAAACATACAGAACCCTTTTCATGATAAAAGCCAATTNNTGTTAAACCCGCAAGTTCCGGGTTGTTTACAAGCGCTTCCATTATGAAATTTGTTGAATCAAAACAATAATCCTGTTGAGTCAACCGGACTACCTAGTATATACAAGCTGGCCGCATATGTAGTCCAGGATCGTTTTATCTTTATTGACTGAAATATTTAATTATTTAAAAAATATAGTATGAAAAAGTTTTTTATTTTATTATACTCCTTGATAATCAGCGGCACTTCTTTCACGTTTGCAATGAGCAATATCAACGAGAAATTGGTCCGGTCCTTTAAAGAAACATTTCCTAACGCCGTTCAGGTGTTGTGGACAGAGCTTCCGGAGGCGTATCTTGTCAATTTTGTGGAAAATGGGATCCGCTCCATGATAATTTATGATAAGAATGGGAATTTTATTAGTTCTACCCGAACCTACGTTGCACATGATTTGCCTTATTATATTCTTATCAGCATAAAAAAGAAATACCCCGAAAAAAGAATTTTTGGAGTTACAGAGCTTGCCTCAGCTACTAGCACGGAATACTATATCAAAATGGAGGACTCAAAGGTCTGGACTACGATCAAAATAGACAATGGTGGCAATTTGGAATTGGTTGAAAAATATAAAAAGGCTCCCTAGGTTCAGAATCTGACCTGATCAAAACAGCTTTTTATATCTTTCCGCAATTCCCAAACCAGATTACCGGCAAGCTCTGATTTCCTCGAATGTTCGCATGTCCCTAAGACTCACCATTGGGCAATGGATGCCACGATGGGTATGCGGATGTTTGACAGACGGTACACCAGAAAGTTAATAAACTGCTAAAATGAAAATTTGATTATTGATAGCAGCAAAAATGCCATCCCATTCTTCTGTCTGATCTTTCTCTTATATGTGTATCAAAACAGAACAGTATTTGTACGAAAAACGAACACTACATTCCGTTGGAAAAATCTATAGTGATTGATATTCAGGTTCATGCAAATTGGCATTGTTTTCGGATGTACGAATATCTTCGTTAATCAATTAAAAAGTAAAATTATGAAAACAAAAAGAAAATTTTTAATGATCATAGGGCTGATTATTTTCGCCCTCTTCACTGGCACCACATTTGCTGCAAACATCGGGCTAAAAAAACTTCCGGTGGCCCACCGCTTTGCAATTGGCAGCACCCCCGCTTTTAATGTCGAATTAAGGCAGTTGCCAAATTCTGAAAGAATCCGTTTGATTGTCGACAACCCGGAAGGGAAGTACCTTTCCGTCACACTCAGAGATCCGTCAGGTGAGGTGGTTGAACATTTCGTAAGCAGAAAAAAACTGAAACAATTGGTAAAGGTCTATGACTTCCTGGGAGCAGAGGAAGGCATTTATAAGCTGGAAATATATGACTGGAAAGACAAAGTGAAAAAGGATATTAATCTGCAAAGAGTACAGCAGGAATATATTACCATCCAGTAATCTAAGAGTGATCCTGCCTACAGAACCCGCAAACCCGGCGGGTTTTTTTTCTGCCCTCAAAGCCGGATCGGAGTCTTTCTTGTGGAATAACTTTGATTCCTGACCTTTTTAGTAAACCCTATATTTAATGCCAATGATTCCCTCAAACCAGATTGGCTCAAAGAAAGGTATGCGTTTTATATTCCCCTAATGTCCGGTTTATATCTGTCACCCATTGCTTGTTGAAAATAAATAATCCATGCCACCAATTACAATCTAAAACATTTCCTAACTTCAGATAACCATCCCGATGATTCCCACTGCAATCTGACTTTATTATGGAAGCGAATGAATGGTATTCTATTCCCTCAATTGTGATGCGTACTTCCCTTTAGTTAGTAGGCGCCGGCCCTGTTGAAAAAATATCCCTTATAATTTTCGAAAATTTAAAAAAACATTTATGAAAAAGAACCTTGCCATGCCAGTAGCCGCATTGGTCTTATTGATTTTTATCGGGTCTTATGCCTGCAATAACCAAAACACCGATAAACAAGCTTGTCGGGACACTTATAGCGATTGTAAAAAAGCATGCAACGAAAAGGAAATAAAAGTTTGGCAAGATGATTCTACCTATCGTGCTAAATGCAACTCTGACTTAAAAGTAGCCATAGATAAGTGCAATTATGAAAATGACAAAGTAAAAAGAATTAAATGTTCGGATGATGCCTTCCAGGCTTTTCAAAAATGTATGGCCTCCTGTGATGAAAAATTGAAACAAGCATTAAAAGACATTAAGGATTGCATGAATAGTTGCGAGACAGATTTTCAGAATTGTCTAAGTAAATAATTAATCGGCTCTGTACCTGTTGTTTGTAGCGCCAAACATTTGCCAAAAGGTTTTTTTCAGTTTCCAGGTCGAAGTGACAGCCTTGTTATTAGCAAATGCTTTTTCCCTGGAGCGTTCCCGGGGCTTTCACCGTAATGTTGATGCAAAAGTCAGACATGAAAAAAAACGGGGGTGATGGACATCGCCCCCTCACCACTCTGCTTGTGGCCATTAAAAACAATTTTAAGAACCCGGGCTGTCAGACCCGGGACAAGTCATTATCAAAGACAAGAACTATCCTGAAATGTTGCAGGACTATTCCTTTGAATTGATTTCAAGCTAATATCAGGCTCACTTCAAGAGCGGTTATTGGCTGGGTAAACAAACAATCAGTCACTAAATTATTTGATTCGTATTCAGGTCCACCACTATCCTTTTATCAAATGCCTTTTTCGCACCTGTTGCATCCACCTCGGTCAAAAAAAGCGTAAGATCTTGGGCAGTAGCCGTCACGGTCAAATATCCAAATCCTACCAGCGAACTGTCAAAACTGTGGTCTCCGTCCCGGGCTCCTGTAGCCTGTTTCACCGCAATGGTGCCACGGTCACCGCAACCAACTACAAGGTAGGGAGTCTTTATGTTTCTGCCTTTAAACGATAGAAACCTTGTAAAACGTTGATAATTGTGTGCATGGGCGGCCAGTACCGCGTCAGGCATGAGACCTGCTTTATTGCAGCAGTCGTCGATGTCTTTGAGCATATCTACGCTGGAAGAGTGGCCGCCATTACTGAAAGGCGGGTGGTGCACAGCCAACACGAGGGCTTTGCGGGTTCCCTGGTCTCGTTTTTTTCGAATAGCAGTAAGGGTTTTGATCAGCCAGTCGGTTTGTTTAATTCCGCCAGTAGTAGGGACGGATATGAATCCTGGGCCTTCCCCGATATTTGAATACAGAGCAACTATGTCCACAAAAGGGGCATCCAAATACCAATACGCGCCAGGCTGGCTTACCATTTCTCTGAAAATGGTGCCGGCATCAGGCGGTACACCTGGCTTGGCCTGGCAAAAATTTCTAAAGAAAGCTGAGAGACTTGTTTTCTGACCGGTGGGCGTTCCGTCAAATTTGAATAGTTCCCCATCATGATTTCCGGGAATTGCAATTATTTTTCCGGGATATCTTTTGTAGGGGACATAAAACTGGGCCTGATATCCCTTATCGGTGTTGTCAAAATAAATAACATCTCCCAGGTGAAGGAAAAAGGCAGGCGATTTATCCGGGCGGCCAGGATCGAAATCCTGCGACATCGCTTCTGCAACAAGCTCCTGCATCTGACCATTTTCATGACCCGTGTCACCGACAGAGTGAAAAGTTATGGACTTAAACTTTTCAATCTCGGTTACTCCCTGCTGCCCAATAATATCTGCTAATACCATTGTTGGGTCACGCAGTGGGTCAGGGAATGGCAGTAGCTTGCCGGCTACAAAATTCGTCATCCGTTTCCCTACTCCGGGGACACTGGCCCTCTGGTCAGGGGGCGTGTTTGTAAAAAAGGGGTGCGCGAATCGCATAGGCTTACCTGCACCCGGGGTTTTTTTGGTGTTGACGGTTTTTGTTTTGGCCATGACTCCTGTTTTTAAATGACAATCAGAAAAGATAAATTAGCAGGGCTAGGAAATATAAGCAATAATAAACAGTATGGATTTCTACGCTTGAGGTTGGTAAGAATTGTACCAAAATTGAAGAACAATTTTGAGAATACATTATCAATAAATTGAAGTTAGCAAAATTTTGTCCATTCCCCGGTTGAAGACCCGTATTTTGACGGTATTATTCATGAAAACTTGATTCTCCAAATAAAATATTAAATTATAGGGACCGGCAAATGCATATTGGCGGGAACCGGAAATTTGATATTAACAACTCCTGCGATGGGTAGAAATTCCTAATCCTACCCATAAGCAACGCTTTTTAATGGATAACAATATTATTCACAAATCATCGGAACATTGATTGGGAAAATAAAACCTGAATAGACCTAAAATGAAAAAACCTCCAAATCTAATCGGAGGTCTTTCAGGGAACTTGAATTTTAGTGCTTTCTTTTGGACGGAAAAGGACTTAAAATGGCTTCTTTGGACATTGGTGCTTTTCATTGGTTTTGGATTCATCAAAAATAGGCTAATGTTCGATACCGGACACGCGGGTAATTCCTAAAATTTCTATCGTAGAATATACATCATTTGACTAGTATAAACACGATGCAATGAGGGAAAAGATCAGCCTGCAAAATCTTTTTTTTGAGTCACAATGGTCTTGCCTGCCGATTATCGGACAGCTTTCGTATCAATAGCGGACAGTTGAAGTTATCATAGTTGAAAAAAAATAATATCCCAACTTTGAATTATATACCCTCGTAGGCAAATTCCGGTATTCCTCGCTCCTGTCTATACTGGCGATACTAAACGCAGAATTAATTGTTACACTCGCCGGAAAAATGTTTATGCTGATAATCAGATCTCAAAATAGAGGTCCCAAATAAGCAAAAGTTAATAAACCGCTAAATTCATAATTTGATCTTGTATTATTTTATAAAAAATGCAACTAAATAATTTTTCTCCCGTCTTATTTAATAAGACTTGTATCAAAACAGTACAGCTGTTGTACGAAAAGCGGACACTGGAACCTGTTAGGAAAATCAAAGAGCCTGATATTCACTGACATGTGTTTTGGCACCTTTTTCGGATACTGGTATCCCATCGTTAACCATTTAAAAAGTAAAATCATGAAAGCAAAATTCTTAATGGCCATAGGAGTGATTCTATGCAGCATCGTGGGAGCTACTGCATCCGCCAGTCCTATGAATCAGCTTCCGGTCCACCGCTTTGTGCTACCCACTGCACCCGAATTCCAGGTGGAACTGAAACAAATGCTGAATTCCGAAAAAATCCGCCTGACCGTTTCCAACCCGTCAGGTAAAAGGCTTCTCATTAAGCTGAGGGCTCCGTCCGGCGAACTGGTAGAAAATTACGTGACCGGTAAAAACCTCAAACGATTGGTAAAGGATTATGATTTTGTAGGAGCGGAAGAAGGTATTTATAAATTGGAAATCTATGACTGGAAAGATAAGGTGAAAAAGGAAATCAACCTGAAAAGGGTGCAGCAGGAATACCTTACCATATTCAATGTTCAGTAAGAGGCAAATGCGCACATGAGAAAACTTTAATTTAAAAGTTTTTTATGGTATGTTTCATTCCCACTCCAGCGCACAAGTAAGAAGGGCTCGCGCTTCAGTACCCTTCTTTGTTAATCGCGTGATCATTATCAAAATCCTTTCTTGCTACCATCAAGGTATTTTTCAAACCATTCCAGATTGCTCTGCGCCGCCTTCAAGACCATTTTTGGCTCATTGGGTCCATGAGGCTGGCGGGGTAAAGCTAATAGGCGGACCGGCACACCTTTTCTCTGCAAGGCATGATAAAACATCAGGGAATTGCCAATGGGTACTCTTGCATCCGCTTCGCCGTGCTGAAGCATCACGGGTGTTTTTACATTCTGCACAAACCGCAGCGGTGAATGGGAATCATATACTGCCCAATCGGCCCATGGATCGGCTTTCATATAGGAAGGAAGAAAACCCGGTATATCATCAGTCATGTTCTGGAATGATAGATCTACAACCGGCGCCCCAATAGAGGCAGCTTTGAAACGATCGCAATGACTAACAATCCAGCTGCTCATGAATCCGCCATAACTCCAGCCCATAACTCCTAACTTGTCCGGATCGGCCATTCCCCTGTCTATAACATAATCAACACCGGCCATAATGTCCTTGAAATCCGATCCGCCCCAATCACGCTGATTGGCCAAACGAAAGGCAACACCATAGCCTGTAGAACCTCTTGGGTTAGGTCGCAATACGAAAATGCCATTTTCTGCAAGGGAGGCGACCGGGTATACAGCTCCATTGGATGCGATGAAGTTCTGGGAATAGACTCCGGCCGGACCCCCGTGCGGATTTACAATCAAAGGATATTTTTTCCCCCCCTCATAATTNNCATCAAAACTTTTCCACTTTATCAACTCAGTCCTGGGAACATGTCTGCCTGCAAGTTCCCTATTAATATCAGAAATCTTTACCGGCGAATAACCGGATACTGGACTTATATATGCCTCCCCGGGTTTGTCTGTGTTTTGTAAAACAAATCCCCAAAAAGTTCCCGTATTATTTAGAGAAAAGGCCCCAACCATATCTTTGGAGCCCTTGCTCCATTCTGTAATTTCAGTGCCGTCCAAACCAAGTTGATAAACACTGAATAATGTTTTGTTATTCTCCCCTACGTAAACATGCATCCCGTCATGGCTCCAGCCTAATATATTGGTCTGATCGTCAGGAGTTGTCGCCAGTTTCTTCACGGGTCCACCATTTGCCGGGACAATATTAACAAAGTTCTTTCCACCCCATACC
>PLCH01000528.1 GCA_003135585.1 Chitinophagaceae bacterium | reverse complement strand
CAACCGTTAACGTAAGCCAAGAGGAGGCCATGCGTATGGGTTGAGAAGAAGCCCACTCATCGATTTGCGTGAGTGGGTAGGTCACCATAACATTCCATTACCATGAACAAAATAATTCTTTTGCTTTGCCTGCTGGATCTCTCGGCTTGCAACAATTCCCCGGTTGATAAAAAAATGATCCCGGTGGAAAATGCCGGGGTCAATATTTCTTATTTGATATCCGGCAATAATGATACAACTGTAATCCTGTTGCATGGATGGTGTATAAATAAGGCATACTGGAAAGCACAACAGGATTTACTTAGCAGAAAATACAGGGTTGTAGCGCTGGATTTAGGAGGTCACGGACAAAGCGGAAAGAACCGCAATAATTGGACCGTTGAGGAATATGCCCGAGATGTGATCGCTTTGATCAGAACCCTGAGACTTGAAAAGGTAATACTGGTTGGACATTCCATGTCTGGGGATATTATGCTGCAGGTGGCCCATGAAATTCCCGAAAAGATCATCGGGCTTGTGGGAATAGATAACCTGAAAAATATTCAATTGAATTATTCTGCCGAAGAGCAGAACGGTATTGACCAATTTATAAAAGCGCTTAAAGCCAATTATAAACTGGCCGCAGCCGATTACTCACGCAAATATCTGTTTCCTCCAAATTACGCCGACACGGTTTCTATAAACAGAGTGGTTGGGGATGTGCAAAACATGAACTCAACAATTGCCATACAAACGCTGGAATCATTGATACCGTACACATTAAAAGAAGCGCAATTCCTCAGTGAATTGAAAATACCCTTGCATTTGATTGTGAGCGACTATACTCCCACAAATGAGGAAGCCGTAAAAAAATATTGCCCGAAGGGACTATTTATTAAAACGATTCATGGGACGGGTCATTACCCCATGATTGAAAAACCTGAAACGTTTAATATTCTTCTGGAAGAAACCATCGCAGACATTTCCGGGCAATCCAGGTGATCGATTAAATTGGTAAAATCTCCCAGGCTTTCTAAAACTGCCAATTGGAATTTCCGGAAACCCCAATTGCCCAAAACAGGACCCGCTTTGCAAGCCTTCACTCGATCCAAAAAGAGATCTAAAAATAAATTGCGAATCGTCAAGTTTATCCTTCCTCTCATCAAACAAATGCATTGGCTCCATTCTAATTACTTTTTTTTGCGGTATTCAGTCAACCTAAAAAATTATTATATGGAACAGACTAAAAGAATAATCCGCTTGGGCATGCCGCTGGTGTTAGTGGCAATTTGTTCGATCCTATTTTCATTTTCAGCCATAATGGGTGGAGACAGTTTTGAAATTTATTTGAACAACTGGCTTGTTTTTCAGCAGTTTGTCACAAGGCAGGAAGGAGTCAGGTTCCTTCAATTGGACCGGAGTTTACCCGATGGGCAGGTCATTATTAATTACAGTCATTGTGGTCAGACAGGAAAAAGCAGGGCTATTACCATTAGGGACCTCAAGGGGCATTCTTTAAAAGAATGGCATTTCCCTGATTCAGACGGGGTAAATAAATCCATGGCCTGTAATGTAAAAGATATCCTGGGACTTCAAAACAGTGATAACCCAGCGCTGAGCCTTTTCTATTCCTCCCGCGAGCTGCACAACGGACGGCAATTGGCGTCTATCATCATTGCTGACCATTAGCAAATTGCTTTACGCTAATCAGGGAATTCCAAATTCCGGGGCGGGAGAACAACCACCCGCCCTATTTTTATTGGAATTATTAGATAAAACCCCGGCTTTCCCTTATTTGACCCACCGTCCATGGCATATTGGTAATCACCATTTTATGATAATATTATCATTTAAATAGCGTGGTATAACCTGAAATGGGTTACTTTTGTCAAAATTTTGTATTAAAGTGTATAATATACGCATCATACAGAATCAAAAAAGCTGCTATAGCTACTCTGTCTCTTTCGGTTTTTCCTGCCATTGAATATGTTTATTTATCAGTAAAATAAAATCAAGGCTTTTGAGCCTGTTAACAAAAATTTTTATTCATGAAACCGTATAATAATATCGAATCATTTACCCTAAAATTTAAGAATATGAAAAAGAGAATCTTGATCTGGACGCTTTTACTTATGGTAGTTTCCAGCTACAGTTTTGCAGGAAATGGCGATGGCATCAATCCCAGGATAACGACCTCTTTCAAAAAGGATTTCGCTAATGCCAGAGAGGCAAAATGGGAAACAGGAAATTCGTTTGTAAAAGTAACCTTCAAACTGAACGATGAAGTGGTATTCGCCTATTATGGTGAGAATGGGGATTTGATGGCCATATCCCGGAATATCGTATCCAGCCATTTACCTATCGTGCAGTTAATGGAATTGAAAAGAAGCTATGCTGATTATTGGATCAGCGATCTGTTCGAAATAGATTCCGACATCGAAACATCCTATTATATTACCCTGGAAAATTCTGACTCCAGGCTGATACTAAAATCCCATGGAATGGGTGGTTGGGAGGTATACAAGAAAGAAATAAAAATGTAGCCTCGACCAGGCCTGTGCTTCTTTTACCGGAAGACAGCTATTAGTTGTCTTTTTGATTTGTTCCCTGATCATGTCAGGGACAGATCATTCCATAAAAGGCCTTCTGGGAAATGAGTAACTTAGAAAAGACATTCCCATGCAGGTCCTTTTTGTATCCCTTATATCGGCGGCCATTCTTTTTCAGGATCTAAAAGCTCAGGGCGACAGCCTCCAAAAGCAGAGCAATGACCAGGTATGTAAGCCATTTATAAAATCATTCAACAGCGGAGATGAGAAAGGTATTAAGGCGGTTCACAGCAGGGACATGATAAGGGTCATACTTGACGACCAACAAATTTTTGGTTACGAACGGTACTTTCAGAAATCCCCCGACAGTGTAAGAGTAAAATGTGAGAACTGGAAAAAAGAAATTGAATTACGATTTCTGCAACGCATTGCCGCAAACGGCAAAGCCTTTGAGGTGGGGTTTTTTAAAACGAGGAATTTTAATCCCTCCACCGGCGAAACTCGGACAGGCTATGGAAAATTTCATACTAACTCAGGAAACCACCGCCTTTGGCGGTCAGGTTATGTCCTGCTCCTTTTAGGTTTTTTTTAATAAAAAATATTATATTTGAAACAGCTCTTTGAGGATAGGCGGTTGGTCATAAACGCTTTTGACCGTAAAATCCTAAAAGTCTGCGCAAAGGCACGAACGGAGCAAGTCTCCTGAAACGGTTTAATAGTCGCAAATAATTACTCAAATTGGGGCGCAAATAAATCGTCCCGAAAAATCGAATCTGTAGGGCGTAAATGCTTTGCATGTTTAGGTTTAAACCACCCGCTTTGCTGGTGGTAATTTATGTACTCCTTCGTAAAGAAGAGGGCCGCTGGAAAATATTGATGGACGCAGATGAAAAGGAAGGCACCGACGAATCTGTTTTTGAAAAAGCCAGACCGATGGATTGACCCCTAAGATTCATTCCACGAGCAAAGTTGCAATCGAATGCGGGAGGCTGGTGATTTCAGCGGCTTTACCGGCTATCCACAGACGATAAGGGATTTTTTCATTACTCTGGTTCATTACAACCACCGCAATTTTTCCATCCAAATTCCTGAATGCCGTCGTTAGTAACTGTCCGCGGCTGGAAGAGCTGATAATCCGTTTGGCTCCGGGTTTTATGAATTTTGAAAAATGCCCGATGTAATAAAAGGAATTGAGGTAATGCAATTCACCCGTTTTGGTATCGCCATGAACGGGAGCGAAACAAAAATTCCCGGCGTGATTCGGGCCGCCATTTTCATCCAATAAAATATTCCAGTCCGTCCAACCCACCGTTCCGTCGTTAAAATCATTGATCATGGACCGGCCATACACTTCCCCCCATTTCCAATCATTGATTTGACTGGAATTATACCGTTCCGGGCAACCCTCTGTAAAGATCAGATGGGTATGGGGGTAGGCCTCTGCCGTGCGTTTCACATTTTCAAATATTTTTCCGCCGCCTGTCCAGTCTTCATACCAGTGAAAGCCAATGCCCCAAACATATTTTGCAGCGGCGCTGTCATTGAGGATGGTACTTGCCCGCTGGTAGATAAGGTCACGGTTGTGATCCCAGGCAATGATCTTTTTATCGCCCATACCTGCTTTTTGCAGCGTGGGCCCAAGGTAATTTTTTATAAAATCCCTTTCCTCCTCAGCGCTGTAGTTGCAAGATTCCCATGTTTGTTTTGCCATGGGTTCGTTCTGAATGCTGAGACCCCAGGTAGGTATACCCGCTTTTTTATAGGCGTTTATAAACTTCACATAAAAATTCGCCCAGCTTTGAAAATATTCCGGTTTTAATTTACCGCCATGCAATATATCATTGTTGTCTTTCATCCAGGCAGGCGGGCTCCAGGGTGATGCAAACAAGGTCAGCTTTCCCCCTGCGGCGGCTATCGCCTGCTTAATAAAGGGAATACGGTATTGTTCGTCATGTGCTATATTAAATGAACTTAAAGAAGCATCGTGATCCTTTACATAGGAGTAACTTTCGCTTGAAAAATCACAGCTCTGTATATTTGTTCTCGCCAATGTATAACCGATCCCTTTTTTTGGATCAAAATATTGTTGCAGAATTTCCAGTTGTTTTTCTTTAGGCAGTTTGGCATAGGTTTCAGCAGAAGCATCCGTCAGGGCACCGCCAATGCCTAAAAAAGTCTGGAATGACCGAGAGGGATCGACAAACACGCAAGGTTGGGTTTCCAGGGGCTGGCCAAAATCAGAAAAACTGAGTGTGTCCGTCGGGCTCAACCTGTATGAGGTGCTGTCTGCTGTAGTGTAAACGATAATCCTTTTTCCGGCAGCAAAATCCCGGGTGAGGCTTGGGGATGCACCGGTTGAAAACAGATTCGATCTATACGCATCGAATGAAAAAAGCATAAAGGCAACCGATACAATTAGAAATTTATACATAAGTCTTGATTTTGGCGGAGTGCTTCCATAAGGCAGGCGGGACTTAAAGATAGTAATTACTCTTCCACAAAATTCAGTTCCTTGCCAAATGTTTCTTCTGTATAGTGAGCTGCTAACAGGGCGATAGCCATAAGTATAATACCAGTGACCCATCCGCCTATCACGTAACTTTTAAAAAGGTCACGGGTGAATTTGAACAGCAATAGAATGAGAGGCAATGCGCCCCTGACCATATTGGGAATGCTTATTGCTGCCGTGGCACGCAGATTGGTGCCAAATTGTTCTGCACTCATAGTTATGTAGACAACCGTGAAGCCGGTGCCGTAACCCAGGCCCGCGCAAATCAAATAGAAAACGGTTGCGCTTCCGCTTTTTTGCAAAAAGAAAAGAAATGCAAAGAAAATGGTGATCGCATAAAAAATAAAAAGCGCTTTTTTCCTGCTTTTTAAACGCTGGCTCAGCAACCCAACCGAAAGATCGCCAAAGGCGATGGCCAGATACTGGTACATAATTGCCTTGCCTGGATCAATATCCCTAATCCCGAAAGCAACTCCGAACTGGTCAGAAAAAGTGATGAGCACGCCTATGATATACCATGCAGGCAGACCGATGAGTATGCAACGCAAATAGCGAAGGAATCTTTCCCTGTTTGTAAAGAACATAAGGAAATTCCCCCTTTGCAAACCTGTTGTCTTGATTTCTGTATACAAATTGCTTTCACGCACCCTCACTCTCAACAGCAGCAGCAGCAGACCCAATGCCCCACCTATGAAGTAACAGGTGCGCCAGAAAAAAAACTCCTTCATAAAAAAAGCAGTAACCGCTCCCAGAATACCAAAAGAAGCAACCATGGCTGATGCCATCCCTCTTTTTTCTTTGGGAAGCAGTTCACTCACCAGGGTAATGCCCGCGCCCAGCTCGCCCGCGAGGCCTATCCCTGCAATAAAACGCATGAGTGCATACTGGGTGGTAGTATGAACCAGACCATTCAGGATATTGGCGATTGAATAAAGCAGGATGGAGCCAAATAATACACTCAGTCTTCCTTTCTTATCACCCAACACGCCCCATAGAATACCGCCAAGGAGCAGGCCTATCATTTGCATGCTGATGATGAACTCACCCTGTGAAAGAACTTCGGAAGCTGAAAGCCCCAGGTCGGTAAGGCTGGGTTTTCTTATGATCCCAAACAACAAAAGATCGTATACATCTACAAAAAAACCAAGGGCACTAACGATGGTAGCGAGCTGGAAAAGTTGGTTGTTTCTGAATGGCATAGCTTATCGCTTCGACCATATAACAAAACTGGCAATCACCAACAAAAATAACACTATGAGACCTATGATAATTACGGAGCTGTTTGATTTAGGTTGTACTGCCATTTCATTTTCCAAATTCTTTGAAAGCTGGTAACCCAAATTATTTTTTAATTTTTCAAGTTCTTCAAAATACTTTGCTGCATTTTCCGGGGCAACAAAATCCTGGAGGGCTTTGTATTCGAATTTCATGATAAGTGTCATTTCCGATCCTTTCATAAAAGAAGAATAGGAAAAAGCAGGCGATTTAATTACCATTGGATTCCTGCGAAAATTCCAGGATTCCGGCAACCTTACCTCTACTTCTTCCGTGTATCGGGCGGGATAGGTTAGGGCCAAAGGCATTTTACGGTCATGTTCCTTTGGATTCCTTAATATACTGTGGATCAACAACCCGTCGAAATCACTTTTCCAGTCCCCGTTTTCCATGGACCATAATTTGTCTATGGTATAATATTCATGCGTTATCACCGTGCCCTTTTTTTCATCATCCTCTATTTTCAGGCTGTCCCTCGGTCTTGTTCCCTTATAAAAATCATCGTAGAATTTTAGGTAACTCCTTTGCAATTCCGCGAGGTTGGTGCTGTTGATCTGATTTCGGATATCATCTGCAAAAGAACCGGTATAGGTGGTTGAGACATCCAGTTTGGCAGGCCCGTAAATATCTTTTACGGTGAAAAGTTCTTTTGCCACAACCTGTCCAGAATCCTGCAGAGGAATTTTGGTCAGACCCTTGGTGGTATCCGTTAATACAAGCCCGCATTTATAATCCGGAAAGGAGATATCCTCGATCCCGCCTCTCTGAAATGAAATGGTTGGATCCAACCAATAGTATTTTTCCTTTAACCTGACGCGCGCCGTTGCGTGGTTAAAAGCAAGCGGGGAAGGGATCCAATCCCGAATACTTTTTTGATTGGTGGTATTTACCAATACNNCGGGAGAGGCTTCAATCCCCAATGCCTGCAACATATAGCACAAAAGAAAGGTCTTATCCTTGCAATCTCCGTAACGCTGGTCAAAGATTTTGTCAGGTATATTGGGTTTATGGGTGTTGATACCCATCTCAATACCCAGGTAGCGAACTTCATCCTGCACAAAGCGAAGGGAAAGGAGGGTTCTTCCTTCCGGACTTTTTGATAGTGCCCTGATCTCCTCAATTTTATTTGCGAGCCCCTTTGATTTGGGCTTCCCTGTCTGAAACAAAGGAAGGGCCCAATCGCTTACTTCTTTCCAGGTCTCAAATTCACTGATCATCACCACCGGGTAGGGGTCATACCATTCCGGGACATCATCCTGCAATTTCAGCGCTGATACATTATTTAATCTCCATTCATACAGTCTTCCTGTTGCATCGGGTGTAATGACAGGTTGTATTTCTGTAAAGCTATTTTTAATGGAGAGTTTCCTTGCTGCCGGGCAAAGGATTGAATAATATAAATTATTGACAGGAACCCCAAACTGTGTCAGAAATGATTGAAAATATTTCCCATTAAATACGGGGTTGAAGCCATAGATGGTATAGTCATATTCGATCACATCTGATTTGCGGACGTCTTCCAGAAAAAACAAGGAGGTCAGATTTCCATTATAAATGCTTCGGCTTAGTTCTGTCTCCTGCTGGACAATTTTCATTTTAGAAATATCGAGTTTGTTTATCACTTCCTTACCGCGAATAATGTGAATGCTGTGAAAAATTACGTGTTGGTAGGAAGGGTCATAGCTTACAGAAACTTCCGAACCATTCTGGATGCCGGTTTCCGTAATGATCTTGGTTACTTTTTTATTATAAACTGCCTGGGTCGAAAGGTTGATCTGTTTTTCCAGGGAGACAAAAAGGTAGCCATCTTCAATTTCATTCAAGGATGCTGGATGATTATAATCCACCAGGTTTTTTTTAATCCACGACGGCTCTTTTCCAATTTTCGGCTTCTGGGCCAGCGATACAGTTGCAAATAGACCTTGAAGGCCTATAAAAAGCCAGAGTATACCTATTTTCATGATAGCGGGGGTATAAGAACACAAAATATATAAATAACCAGATAAAAGAAATAGTGTGGGGAGATACTTAGAAATAACTCAGCCACGGCCAATTCCTGTGGCGGCTCTTAAAGTCTGCATACCACCTGCAAAGGGGATAAAGGGCAATCACCAGCATGATCCATATCACATAGACCCAAAATAAAGAGAGCCCGTAAGTACCTGCCAATTTCTTATTATTGCCGATAAAGGTATCGGCAACCATGTCGGAGAAAGGATGTCCCGATGATAAAGCCACCACGACTCCGATTAAATGGATGAGGTAGAGATGAATTACGTAATAAAAAAGCGGTACTCTTCCGAAAATAACCAGCGGATTAGAAGCGGAAATACCATCATCTTTCAGACGCGATAGTAATAACAATACCGGCCCCAGCGTAATCAGAAGATATAAAAGGGAGGGCGGATATTTCAGCACCTGGAAAAAGATCATCACGGATTGAATGACGGTCTCACCTGGTTTATAAACCGAAGGTTCGCCATAAATATTAAAGAACCTGAAGAAAATAAATAGTAGTATGGCAAACTTACCGGCGAGGCCGAGGATCTTTTTGCGTTTCCAGGGATCATAGCCTGGTTCAAATAAAGTGCCCATATAATAACCAAGGGCTAAAACACCCACCCAAGGTATAAGGGGATACCCAACCTCGATCGTAAAATGATTACCCCAAAGAAAAGAGGCACGCTCATGCAGGAGAGCCCATCCAAAAGAGGTGAACCCGGTTTTTTGGAGCGGATCGAGGCCGTTATGAAAAAAAATAAGGATCAATCCAAACAAAAGGATCACCGTTTTCGGAAGATGGATCAAAAGGGCAAGGACCAGCATGCCGGCTCCGATAACGGCTACCACAGCAAAAAGTATATAATGGGGCGGGGGATTGAAGCCCCATGAAAAACTTACAATTACAAGGTCCACAAACATGAGCCAGAGGCCGCGGGTAATTAGAAAAAGCGAGAGTTGCTTTTTTGGTCTTTTCCTTCCGTACAGATAGGCCGACACGCCTGAAAGCAATACGAAGGTGGGTGCACAAAAATGAGTAATCCATCTTGTGATATACAAAACGACGGAGGTTTTGGCAGGGTCAAGCGGATCGTATAAAAAAGCATCCCTGTGAATAAAATCCCTGACATGGTCCAGGGCCATGATAAACATTACCAGACCTCTCAAAAAATCAATCGATAGAAGGCGCGGTGAACGCGCAAGGGGGGCGGAGGTGATGGTATTCATGTCAGCAGGGTTTATTTTGGCAAAAATTTCTGAAAGTTACTGAAGGAAGTCTAAAATTTCGTCATGGGGGAAATCATTTTTAAATAGATTCAGACCCTAAGCAAATGCATGGGGACAGCTTCTAAAAGTCTGCGGGAGCTGAGAATAGAAATTGCAAAACATTGTGTTGACGGGGGACCCTGCCATTTAGCTTTTGGCAGCTATTTTTCGCGGGTTTATTTTCTGCATTTCAAAAGGGCCTGAAAGGATAATTTTTACCATGTCTGTATCTTCTTTGATATTTGCAGTGTTGCGGGTCCCGGGGGAAAACTAAAGTGAAAATTTGATAGGGGAAGCAGGGATTCAGCAGTAAAAAATGAAGGCAATGATTTAGAGAGCTCAAATAACAATATATAGGGTTTAATAATCATTATTATAAATTGATGCGCATTTAAAAAAATAACAAACAAAATCTATGAAAAAAGTATTCTTTTCTTTTCTGGTATTCATTTCAATAACAGGATTTTCCCAGTCAAAAAAGGACTCTTTAAAGACGCTTAAAGCCCTGCGGTATGAATGTATGAGGATGTCAAAAATAGCCGCACTCAACAGCAGGAAAACGCACACGATTGCTATGCTTTTATGGGCTTCCAAGACGGGACATTGGGTAGATACCCAAGCGATAGATAAAATCTGCGACAGCATTATAAAAGCAGACAAAGTGTTTCCTTAAATTCTTCAACAGCTGATCCCGATCCTCTTTTTTCTTACTTATTGCGGCCATAAAGCGCAAGATCCGGTCAATTAAGGCAATATTAACCAGGATTCGGCCAGATATTCTTCGGGTTTAATCCCTTTTCGCCTGTTGAATCCAAAAAAAATCCCCTAATAATGCAACAAAATCGAGCCGGCTGTTACTTTAACAGGTAGCAGAACGTCATAGTATCATCTACTCACAAAAAATACCAGCATGATCAGGTTCACCAACCTCGAAAAAATTTATAGGACCGATGAAGTCGAAACTATGGCCCTGAATAAACTTTCCTTCAGTGTGAAGGACGGAGAATTTGTGGCGGTCATGGGACCCTCTGGCTGCGGCAAATCCACCCTTCTCAATATTGCCGGTCTGCTGGATGATCCGGATGGCGGCAGTTTTCTGTTCAATGGGATGGAAGTGGCTCACTTTAACGAGCGAAAACGCGCAGAACTCCGCAAACGAAATATTGGCTTTGTATTCCAGAGTTTCAATCTTATTGATGAGCTGAATGTTTTTGAAAATGTTGAACTGCCTCTGATCTACCTGGATGTGAAAGCATCGGCAAGAAAAAAAAGGGTGGAAGAAATATTGGATAAAATGCAGATCATGCATCGCCGCAATCATTTTCCCCAGCAACTCTCAGGCGGCCAGCAGCAAAGGGTGGCAGTGGCAAGGGCCGTCATGAATAACCCCAAACTGATATTGGCAGATGAACCCACGGGTAACCTGGATTCAACCAACGGAAATGAAGTGATGCAGTTGCTGGCCGATCTCAATGAACAGGGGACCACGATCGTTATGGTTACCCATAGTGAACACGATGCGCGGTACAGTCACCGGATCATCAGAATGCTGGACGGGCAGACTGTAACGGAGAATATCCTGGTCTAGCAAAACGACCTATTAAAAAATCCATCCCAGGATCAGACAAAAAAGCACAATGATCGGCGAGGGAAGCCTGCTGTAGGTTAAAAGTAGCCAGGTTCCTACAATCACTATTAAATTGAGCAGGATGTATTTCCAGTCTGTGAGGGAAATATCTTTCATCATATAAAAAGTGGCGGCGATCATAATCCCCACCACCGCTGCGTTAATTCCTTCGAGGGCCCTGTAAACCGCCGCATATTTTTTGAGGTTATGCCAGATTGGGTAAAAGAAAAGCACCAGAAGGGCACTCGGTAAAAAAATGGCTACTGCACCGATGATGCAGCCAAGCACCTGGAATGCAATTCCTTTATCTTTCATTGAAATGCCGCCCATAAAGGAAGAAATTGAAAAAACGGGTCCGGGTATCGCTCTGGACATGGCGGCTCCTGTATAAAAATCGTTCCGGTCTATACTGATTACACCCCTTCTTTTCGCCTGGTTTTTTTTAATGACCACCTCCGATTGCGGTCTTGCGACAAATTGTTCATACATCATGGGTATCAGGACCTGGCCGCCTCCAAAAACCAGACTTCCCAGCCGGTAGTTGTTTTCAAATAAATTGAGCGGCCTCCTGTTGGGCCAGTCATTTTTCCTTGCCAATTCGCTCATTGCACCCGCCAGCAAAAAGATGATGGCAAACAGCCATATATTTCCCCATTTTATTTTTTTGTAAGGTTGCTCTTTCTGCGGGATACGTTTGCTGCTTAGATTGGTAACAAAGCCGCCAAGTACAATCAGAATGGGGAAAATCCAAGGTGATTTGAATAATAAATAAGTTGCCAGCGCACTGACCACCATAATTACCCGGGTAATGGTATTTTGTACCGATATATTAAATGTTTGAATAGCGGCGAATGCAAGAAAACCTACCGTCATCGGCTGAACGAATTTGAAAACATCGGTTTTAAGCGTTTTCTGATCAATATATTCCAGGAAAAAGGAGAAAGCACCCATTAGTATGCAGGCGGGTAATATCCAGATGATAAGGGTCAGGACGGCTAGTGGCACTCCCCCTCTTTTATATCCGATAAGTGTAAGGGTTTGGGTGGAAGACGCTCCAGGCAGTAACTGGCAGAAGGCATTGTAATCCATCAACTCCTCCTTTGTTACGTCTTTTCGCCTGTAAACAAATGTCTTCATCATCATTCCCAAATGCCCCTGCGGTCCGCCAAATGCAGTTACGCTATGCAGGAACACGGCTCTGAGAAAACGGAGATGACGAATTAAAACCATCGGATATTTTACAATAAACTACAATTTATCAATTGTTGAAAGTATTATCAACAACGAATCGATTAACCTATAAATTTACCCGGTAGTTTTTTGTAATTTGGACATAAACCTGCTAATAAAATGAGAAAAATGGTTAATATACTGGTCATATTCATATTTATTTCGACTTCCGCTTTTACCCAAACCGGGGATCTATACGCCAGAATTGACGCGGCTGCCGATAAAATAGAATCGAAAACCATAGCCTGGAGAAGAGATTTTCACGAACACCCTGAACTGGGCAACAGGGAATTCCGAACCGCAAAAATCGTTGCGGATCATTTGCGTTCCCTGGGCCTGGAAGTAAAAGAAGGGGTTGCCAAAACGGGCGTGGTGGGAATTTTGCGCGGGTCCAAACCCGGTCCCGTGATAGGTCTGCGGGCCGATATGGATGCTCTGCCTCTTGTGGAAAGAACGAAGGTTCCTTTTGCATCAAAAGTAAAGGCAACCTTTAACGGTGAAGAGGTTGGCGTCATGCATGCCTGCGGTCATGATTCCTATGTAGCCATATTGATGAGCGTGGCAGAAGTATTGTCGCAATTTAAAAATAACCTGAGGGGAACGGTGAAATTTATCTTTCAGCCTGCTGAAGAAGGTCTTCCGGCCGGAGAGGAGGGCGGGGCTCCCTTGATGGTGNNAAGTGGAAGTGATGTTTGGGTTGCATATTGCTTCGGCCACGGAATCGGGAAAGATAACCTACCGCAGCGGCGCAACCATGGCAGCTTCCGATTGGTTCACGATAATGGTGAAGGGTAAGGGAAGCCATGGGTCAGAACCCTGGAAAGGAATAGACCCGATTGTGGTTTCAGCACAAATCATACAAGGTTTACAAACTATTATCAGCCGCCAGACAGAATTGAACAAACAACCTGCCGTCATATCNNTCCCAGAAACAGTGGAATTAACGGGCACGATGCGCACCCTCGACAAAGAAATGCAAAAAGACATACAACAAAGGATCATCCGTACCGCATCAAAAATTGCAGAAAGTGCCGGTGCCAGGGCAGAGACAAGCTTTGATAATAAGACACTGGTCACTTATAACAATCCGGACCTGGTGAATAAAATGCTTCCCTCCCTGCAAAATGCAGCCGGGCAAAACAATGTTTCCCTTATGGATGTAATGATGGGTGCCGAAGATTTTTCTTTTTTTGCAGACAAGGTCCCTTCTATCTTTTTCTTTTTGGGAGGGATGAAAAAAGGGCAGGATCCAAAAACCGCCTTTCCCCACCATACGCCTGATTTTTATATTGACGAAAGCGGCTTCAAAGTAGGCGTGAAAGCCTTTTGCCATCTTGTATTTGATTATTCGAACCAGCCCAAATGACCGGATGTTTTTAGGGCGTTTTTATAAATTCGTAAGGCGTATATTCTATAAAGTCCGCCACCTTCACAGTTACCGAGCTAACCTTTCCATTTTCCACGGCAAACGGAAAAACAGCCTTGCTGAATTCGGGATCGGTAAAGGAGGCATAAAAACGGTTCCCTCCCAGCGATTCAAGCTTCGCATACATATTAGGGTGATGTGAGAATTTCATTCGTAGCTCACCCTTTTCTGAAACGACACTCATATTTCCATAGACCCCGTTTGAATAATTTCCTGTATAGGCAGTCAAAGGCAGGGAAGTTTTTAAATTTAGAGCCACGGAGTCCCTAAGAATTTTCTCTTTTTTTTGTTCTTCCTTTTTCTGAATATTATAGAAATTCAAGTATGCTTTGCTGTAATTCCGGTAGGGTAATTTGAGATAAGCATCCATGATCTCCCATTTCAATGCCTCAAAAAAATCATTTTGATCCGTATTGGTCAAAACAATGATCCCAAGCTTTTCTTCTGGAAGCATGGTAACCCCGCTTACAAATCCATTCACTCCGCCTGTATGTGATACAATTTTTCTTCCCTGGTATTCCTCCAGTTGCAGACCGAGTCCATAAAGGGAAAAATGACCTTCATTGTATAAAAAGTTGCCTTCACCGATGATCGAATGGGGTTTTCTTATTTCTGCGATCACCGACTGGGGTATAATTTGCTGGTTGTTATAATTCCCGTAATTCAATTGCATGAGCACCCATTTGCTCATATCGTTTACGGATGAACTGATACTCCCGGCGCAGGCAAGGTTGTCAATATCACAATAAGGAATTTTTTCAAGTTTGCCTTCCGCCATGGTATGC
>PLCH01000167.1 GCA_003135585.1 Chitinophagaceae bacterium | reverse complement strand
GGATATTTATGTTGCTTTTTTGGTTTTAAATTGATTGTAAACGGTTATGGAAAAGGTTACTACAGTTGCGATCGTTGCAAACATGACTTTGCTCTTACTGAAGAAAGCAATTATTGTAGCTTTGACAATCATAAACGTGTAAACAAAAGCAGGATACTTAAAATTAGCAAAATAAACAGCCCTCCCAAAAAAAATTATAGGCCAGGCATTGGCCTGGTCGGGCAGCTCAGGAATCAGCTCAAACTTAAAATATTGACAAAGCTGAATCTTTGATTTTCAGCAAAAAAGCGAAAAGCAAAAGGACAAATTCATTATACCACAGGGCTCTCAAAAATGCCAAAAAACTCAGCCATGATAATCCATTCTTTTTCTTATCTCTTTTGCAGCCTCGGGTCCAGCGCATTTATCGCATAAAAATAACCCCAGGTCGATGGAGGCTGAGACAGCACCCGCGGTTATTGTATTGTCGTCTTCAACAATTCTATCTGTAAGGACTCGTTTGCAGTATGGTTTCAAATTTTCATATTCCTGAAAATGAGTGGTAGCCAGCTTACCTTTTAAGAATCCTGCAGCGCCTAAGATTAGGCTGCCGGTGCATATCGAAATTTTAAACTTTGCGGGTTCGGCAGTCCTGATCCATCCTATGAAATCTTTGTCAAATTGCAATTCCCATGCTCCCCTTCCTCCCGGGATGATTACAGCTCCATAATCCGCCAGAGAATTCCTGATTATTGAGGGTTTAAGCTCCAGTCCGAAGATGTCTGTGATAGAGCCAGTGAAAGAGCAAATGTCCCATTCCAGTTCGGGCAAACATTTAAGAGATTTCAATTTGCTAACCGGTTCATAAACACCTACAAAATCCACCCAGGTTATCCCATTGAATATGATATAAGCCAATTTCATTTTTTCGGACTTAGCGTAAGGCCTGCTAATTCCCCGGTTTAATTTCACTGTTTATTTACGTCAAAAGTAAAGGACTGACTGCCCACAAGGCCTTTGGATGTAATTCCCTGAAGAACGACCCTGTACCTGCCCTTTTGATCAGAAGAATAGAAACTGAATTGTTTTTTACCCTGCGCATCTGTTTTTATATCGGGAGACCAGTATAACAGGTTTCTGANNCTTTTCAATTGAATCCCTTCATATTCCGAAACCAGGGAATTGGGATCAAGCTGGAATCCGTCCAGGTCACCCTTATAGGTCGTATAACTCAGAATTCCGCTTGCAACCATGGAGCCCAGGAAATACTCCCTTGTTACAACCTCCAGTTTCTTTATCTTTAAAGGATCATAGGCCATAATCTTATCATGATCGAAAATAGGAACTCCGTCTATCAAGACCAGGGCATCATCCTCAAAAAAACGATGGGGGCCGGCCAGCAACTTAAAATGTGTTTTGCCCTGGTGCTTTCTAAGGGCGACTTCTTCAATATATTCCCGCAACACCTCTTCCATGGTGTTAAACCGGGTGTAATCATCCAAAAAGTATTTTCTGTCCGGCTGGCCATAAAACGCTGTACTATCAGCCAATACAGGGTTATTAAATTTTTGCAGACTTTCCTGCAAGTAAGCGTTCTGAACCTGCGTTGCAACGCTGCGGGTTAATAGCTGATCCTGAAAGATCTCTGAAAAGTCAAATATTGGCGATTGGGTGGATGAAAATCTTTCAGAAAACGGACTGGCGAGGTCTATTCTGAAAATACTGTCTTTCTGATTATCCATTTGCACTACCAGTTCGTCTGCGCCATAAAAATTCTTTATATCAAACTGAATCTGGCCCCTGCTATTGCTTACAGAACTGGCTAACTGATACCTCTGACCCGGTACCGTAAGATAGGTTGTAATATTTTCAGCAGGTAATCCCGATCTTTTGTCTGTTACTTTTCCGGTAATGATGTGGCCATCATATTCAGGCAGAAATTCAAATGACGAAGTCTTATTTTGCAAAGCATCTTCCCATCTGAATCTTCGCCATCCATGGGTAAGCATTAGGTTATCGACCGCTTCATCAACTTCCGTACCGGTATTTTCAAAATAAAAGCCAGGCGATTCAATGGCTCCCTTCAAATCTGAACCGAGCCAGAAATAGCTTAGTATATCGGGCTGCTCAATTGATTGAAGGGAATCAGCAAGGTAAACGGCCATTGACATATCTGCCACCGCCGGTTTGCCTTCCCTGTCATGAGCATTAATATTGATGGTTATCTTTTGCCTCGAAGCATATTCTTCCTGGTTTGAATTGGCTGACAACTGCAAACTTTCCGGGCGCTTAAAATATAACCGCTCACAGACGGGCTCTTTATCAGCATTAAAAATTGTAAACTGTGAAATGCCGGCCCCCAGTTTGGACTTATCGATTAAAAATACGAGNNCCATTGTTCAATACTTTTCCCTCGGCGATTTTAACCGTTTGTCTCGTATGAATTAAGAGGTAAACCACTCCTTTCGAGGGGTTGGCATTCGTACTAACAGCTACTTTTATCTGATCCTTATAACCTGAATCCGAAAGGTTGACAACATATCCCTGGGAATACACCTTTGGCAATTCATTTATAACAACAGTATTGATTCCGAATTTTAGGATGGCCTTATATTTTTTATCTGCTGAAGGAGTGAAATAAAAATGGCCTATGCCGAACCGCAATGGGCGAAACTGAACAATTGTATCATCTTTCTGGTCGGTTATGGCCCCCCTGCAATCCACACCTTTTCCATTCTGATCAACTATCCTGAATGCAACTTTACTTTGAATTCCACTGACAAGGTTTCCCCCTTCAGGAAAGAATTGAATGTCAAATGCGGAGGCGCTTACGGCCTGCCGAACACCAAGCGTTTTCAATGAATTAACGATAGTGAGGGGCTTTTCGATNNGTATAAGCCCTTATTTTATAAACCCCGGAATTAAAAGATACCGGTAGAAAAAAGGAGCCACTTCCTGTGCCATTGGTCAATAAGATTTTTGCCTGTAACAACGCCTTTTGTTCGCCACTTACCACCTCGATATAAGCCATCTTGCTCAGGTCTAGAGGCCTGTTGAAACCCCCATCCACGTCGTAAATCTTAAACCAGATGATTTCCCCGGCAAGGTAGAAGGATCTATCTGTGTGGACATATACTTTTTCCTGCAAATATTGCTGTCCAAATTGATCAAACCGGCTTCGAATTGAATCTGCCACATCCTGCTGACAGAAAATTTTGGGCAAAGCAAAAAATACGTAAAAGAAGACGATAAATCCTTTCCTCCTAATTTTCAGTAAAAAAACCTGGCTAAACTCCTGCATAAATTTTCCTTTGTGTTTGTCCGTTTTTCAAGCTGCCATTTGGATCTTAATATGCGCAATAGGACAGCTTAATGATATCCCCTCCCTGTAACCTGTAGTTCCAATAAATATGTTTTATCAGTTTTTTCCATCCATTGCAAAACCAATTCTCAAGGCCAGAAGGACGGCTTAACAGTGGTCCCGCCCCTAAGGGTGCAATCCCCACAATCTCCTAAAGCCCCAAAAAATCCTCCACCTGGCGGAGGTGCAGCTGTGATGGGTATATAACCCTCCCCGCCGAAATAAAAATCAATGCTGTCGGGGATAACAGTTTTTAGGACACAGTTCGAAAATTGAAACCAGGGCTGCACATCTATATTATTGATGAAAATTCTTTTTGATTCGGCTGAGCTTGCACTTATATATCCCAAAACTGGTTCATTCGGATTGGTTACTGAATGAATATTTCCGGTTATTTGAGTTGGCTGCGCGTCAAAAAGTCCGCCAACCTGCTCCGTGCTTTTTTTAAGATTCTGCCAGTATTCGAATGCCTCTTTTGTCAAGGCGAATTGTTTTAGGAGGATGCTATATTTAACACTTATTTTATCCGATGCCGTGGGTATGACCAATATAGGACTTTCATAAATAAGATCCTGGCTAAGGTTTGCAGAGGAGGCAATTAAGATATTGGTTGCATTTTGGATACTCCAGCAGACCAATACATGCTTGTTTGGATCCCTGAGGATTATCTGTTTGTTTATATATTGAAAATAGGATTCATAGTTCGCATGATATTCCCAGGTTTCTGTGTATTCCCAGCGGTAATATTTTGTATTATTTGTCGGGTCATGCGTGTTAACAAATATGTGTACTCCGTCATTTTGCAAAATCCAGGGTATACTGTCTATGGCCGGTGTGGGTTTGACGGGTACATAGTCAGAAACATATTGTTGCCCGTTAGAAGTGACGATTCTCAACCGGTATTGCCGGCTTGGATTGAGATTCAATTGATCTATACTATACTCCCCATTGCCAATTTCAAACAGGGGATACATTTCAGAACCCGGTCCTTCCACTGTAAGCTGAGCACTTAATTCGGGAATAGTATGCACTGTATCGGCCAGGCTGCGTGAACGGCTCAGATTGATGATAGTAGAGTCCTGACCAGAGTTCAAAAATCCGTCAACCACAAGGAAATTGTTATTTGCCTGGATGGCGGGCGGGATATAAACCTCCTTACAGCTCCTGGAATAAAAGAGCACCGATATAAAAAAATATTTTTTAATAAGGCTGATTTTCATATTGGTTTAGAATCTAAAATTATAGGTTATGAAAGGAATTGCTGTTCCGAAGATGGATAATTTATAGCCTTTAATAAACCCATTTTCCTCTACAAAGTAGATCGAATAAGGATTTTTTCTGGCAGTCAGGTTATAGATCCCCAAGGTCCAGAAATTGTGACTGAGTTTTCTTACCTTATGATTGCCTTCAATATTCATCGAAAAATCAGACCTGAAATAATCGGGTACACGGTATTGATTTCTTTCAGAATAATATACCCGTTCCGAACCACCGAGGTTATAAAGGGCAACCGGCAAGGTTATTGGCCGGCCGGTACTATAAATCAAATTCACTGAAATACTAAAGCGATGGGAAAATTTATAATTTCCGATAAAATTGACATTGTGTGGTTTGTCAAAATCCGCAGGGTAATAATTTCCCTGATTGACTTTTTGACCGGCAAGCGGATCATCCGTCTGCAACAGCGTACGGGAATACGTGTAGCTCAGCCATCCGTTTAATTTACCTTCGGTCTTCTTGATGCTAAACTCGATTCCGTAAGATTTACCTTTCGTGTTCAACACATCTGTCTCAATGTGATGGTTTAAAACGAGCATAGCCCCGCTTTTGTAATCCAGGTAATCCTGCAGATGTTTATAATATACTTCCACGGACGTTTCAATGGTATTGGATTTGAAATTTTTGTATACTCCAACTGAAAACTGGTCCCCCAACTGTGGTTTAATATTTGGATCACTCAATTTCCAGATATCGGTGGGCGAGATCGCCGTTGTGTTTGAAAGCATGTGAATATACTGCCGGAGTGTATTGTAACTAATTTTCACTGAGCTGTTATCAGACAAACTGTATCTCGCCGACAAACGGTATTCAACCCCCTGATAAGTCTTGATGACAGTTCCGGAGCTGTAAGACACGGTATCCTTTATATTTATTTCCTCTCTCGGCAGTCCGGCTGTATAATTATAGATGTCGTGTTGGCCCAGATAATTAAACATTGAATACCTAAGACCGGCATTCAGCGAGAGCCTGGGAGTAATTTCGAAATGATCGCCCAGGTAGGCCGCGCTCTCCAATCCCTGTTCTGGTGGTAGGATGTCGGGGACTACGAGAGAATGACTTCCGTTGGGAGTAAAAGAGNNTACACCAAAATCAAGGGTGTGTTTGGAGCTGAGTGTATAGGCGAAATCAGCACGAAAATTACTTTGATTAATATCAAAGGCCAGCTGGTAGGCATTAACCGGGTTGGACTTACTAGAAATCGAATATTGGTAACTGTCATACCCGCCACTTATTACCGCATTGAATTTATTGTTAAAAATATGTTTCCACTTGAGGTTTACATTTTTGTTGCTGTATTTGTACAGCGTGTCGCTATTAAGTCTGAATTGGTCCTTGCTTAAATAACCGGTCAGGTATAAATTGTTCTTGGCGTTGATTTCATGATTAATGTGAAGGTCGACGTCATAAAAAGATGCGCTGCTGTTTTTATAATCCGGGTTAGGAAGGGCCTTCAATAACCAATCCGAATAGGAGGTCCTCCCCCCGATTAAAAAAGAGGTTTTATCCTTGATAAGCGGCCCTTCTAAAGTAAGCCTCCCGGTTATGGGACCTATTCCTCCCATGCCGGAAATTTTTTTCTTATTCCCATCCCGAGTTGTAACATCCAGCACTGAAGATAATCGTCCACCATATTTTTCAGGAATGCTGCTCTTGTATAATTCTACATCTTTTACCACATCCGGATTGAAGGCCGTGAAAAAACCAAATAAATGGGAAGGATTGTAGACCGTTGTACCATTAAAAAGTATCAGATTCTGATCTGCCGCTCCACCCCTCACATTAAATCCTGTGCTTGCTTCACCGACGGATGTCACCCCAGGTAAACTAAGAATGGCCCTGATAATGTCTGACTCACCGAATACGACAGGCATTTGTCTGATGGCCTTAATATTTAATCTTTCCACTCCCATTTGCAATCTTTTTACGTTGGAGTTTTTTTCTGCAACAACCACTATGGTTTTAAGGCTGGAAATCAGATCAAACAATTCGACGTTTAGTTTGCCATCCGAATAAAGCNNTCATGCCTGCCTCTTGGAAGCGTAAAGGAATAATATCCAAACTGGTCCGTTACAACACCAATCGGAGGATTATCGATGTAAACCGCAGCGCCAATCAGGGCTTCACCTGATTTAGCATCCCGGACATAGCCGGCCAGCGTCGAATTGCCCTGTTTTATCGTATTGGTCTTTACCCCAATATCAAATAATTTGTTTTCCAGGGAGGACTTCAATTTTTCCTTTTCTTTATCTGCAGCATTATCAGCCAGCAACTTTGCGAAATCTTGTATTGANNGTTTCACAACGAAAACGTGGTTATCCCCATCAATGGCATAGTGGAAACCCGAATTTATTAAACCCTGGTCAAGCACCGCCTGAAGCGGTTTGCCCTTGACGTGGAGTGTCACGGTAAGACTATCCACTTGAGAAAGATCATAATAAAAATGAAAGTTGGTCCGGGATTCAATTTCATGCACAAATTGAACAAAAGGCAGACTGTCAAAATCACCGCTTATCAAATTTTTTTCCTGTGCCGACACTGTGGAATTCAAAAGGAACCACCCCAAGACAATACAAAAGATATAACGGCAGGCATTCGCAAATCGCATACTCAATTCTTTATTTGGTCATAAAATTCAGTCATCCTGACAATCGCATACTCAGGGTTCTTCTTGAATTTAATTTTGTTCTTTCGAAGGAATTTCTGGATATCCTTTTTTCTTTCCTTGAAAATATCCAGAACTGTTCGCTTATTTCTGACAGTATAATAAATAGCATCCTTTCTTATATAAAAAAGATCATCCTCTATAAACTGAGAACTGACACCCTCTGCCAGAACGGTTTCTTCAATTCTTTTTCTTCGCTTAGCTAAAACTGTAATATTTCCGTTATAAAGCCTTTCGTAATATCCGGTAAGTACCACTGGATTGTCGGTGCTGTCCNNTCCCAGAGAAAAATAGGATGTTTTCTCATTGACTAATCTGATCCTGAAATTCTGGGTATACCGATTGATAATTAGCTCATCATGAAGAATGTCATAGATCATTGGCAAGTTCTCATACCCCATACCATCATAATACAAGGCCCCGCTCTGCATATCCGGAAGGAAATATGGATTGCCCTTTATATGGACATCGTAAGTGACGTATTCGCTGCCGTTGTACAAATGCGCGTTTTGACCAAAGGATTTGTAATAGAGGTCAATGGCATTTTTTTGAGGAAGATCATAGCTATTGCTGTCCTGAAACAAAGCCTGCCCAAAAATTTTACTGCTTAAAAACTGACAATAAAAAGATAATACAAAAAAGGCAACTATTTTTTTCATATTTTCTTTGAAAGATGGAGTGTACTTAACCGGTAAAATCCCTTAAAATAACGCTTTTCCCTTTTTAAATCGGATTATTATAAAAATAACCGTAAACTGTTTAAAATATATCATGCAAAGCTTATCTTCGCACAATTCTTGCTTAGATGAAGATTCTCATTCAACAGGCTCTCATTTCAGATGTTCAATCTCCACACTACGGAACCGTCAAAGATATTTTAATTGTAGATGGTTTCATTAAAGAAATAGAGAATTCTACCGATATTATTAAGCATTCCGTCGAAAAAAATAATATTATCCGTCAGAATGGGCTATGCGTTTCCCCGGGCTGGGTCGATATCTTCTCCCATTTTTGTGACCCGGGTTTTGAATTCAAAGAAACGATGGAAACAGGCGCCAGGGCTGCGGCGGCCGGTGGTTATACCGATGTACTGGTAATACCGAATACCCAGCCGGTCATTGATTCCAAAAGCCAGGTTGAATACATCCGGCAAAAATCCAGATCGCTTCCTGTCAATATCTGGCCGATAGGAGCTGTTACAAAAAAAGGGGAAGGCAAAGAACTGGCTGAAATGTACGATATGCATAACAGTGGGGCCGTCGCCTTTGGTGATGGACTCAACCCTGTTCAATCGGCCGGGCTTTTACTGAAGGCCCTTCAATACATAAAAGCATTTGAAGGAGTTATCATTCAAATCCCTGATGATAAAACTGTCGGCACGGATGGTCTGATTAACGAAGGAATTATTTCCACACGGCTTGGTTTGCCTGGAAAGCCAATGATGGCTGAAGAACTGATCATTGCCCGGGATATCAAACTGGCGAGGTATACAGAATCAAAAATTCATTTTACGGGGGTAACTTCTCCCAAATCACTCGAATACATAAAAAGGGCTAAGGATACGGGCCTGGGCGTAAGCTGTTCCGTAACTCCTTATCATTTATTTTTCAGTGATGAAGACCTGCTAAACTATGATACAAATCTGAAAGTTTATCCACCGCTTCGAACCAGTTCAGCGGTAAAGGCACTCAGGGAGTCTGTGCTGGATGGGACGGTAGATTGTATTGCTACCCACCATCTACCACATGAATATGACAGCAAGGTGCTCGAATTTGAAAACGCAAAATATGGAATGACCGGACTTGAGACCTCATATGGCATTCTAAAGACCATTCTTCCTGAATTAAACGAAAAAAAAATAATCGAACTTCTCTCGGTCAATGCGCGAAAAATTTTCGGCCTTGACAAACCAAGGCTGGAGGCCGGACAATCCTGTTCNNCTGGACCTTGCTTGAAACTGAAATCAAATCCAAATCAAAAAATACTCCTTTCATTGGCAAGGAACTAAAAGGTAAAGTAGTTGGGATTATTAACGGAGAGAAGGTAATTTTGAATAATTGATTCATCACCCCAAAACATACATATGGAAAAGAAAGTTACATCAAACATTGTGACCGGATTAATAATATCTTTAATCCTAATTGTTTTAGACCTAGTGGCTGGTTTTGCCAATTTTAAATTTGCGACCTGGTATCGATGGGTACCCTCCCTCATCTTAGTTGCGGCTCTGATATGGGCTTGCATCAATTACGGTAGACAGAATGATCACAATGTGACTTTTGGAGGTGTTTTTGCGTTTGGTTTTAAGACTACCGCCGTTGTCGCAAGTATTTTGGTCGTCTATACGCTACTTTCCATTTTTCTCATTTTCCCCGAAACAAAGGATCTGGCCTTGGAGATGGCAAGAAAGCAAATGGAAGAAAAAGGGAATTTATCCCAGGACCAAATTGATAAGGGAATAGAAATAACAAAAAGTTTATTTGTACCTTTTGCGATAGGGGGAGCCGCATTTGGTACGGCGATTGTGGGAGCTATTTCTTCCCTTATTGGAGCAGCTGCAGCAAAGAAAAATCCCCAGTCTCCTTTTGAAACTCAACCTTAAGTTTTTTACATGGATGTATCAATCATAGTC
>PLCH01000071.1 GCA_003135585.1 Chitinophagaceae bacterium | reverse complement strand
GAATATGTTTCATGGTAGCTATTTGTTTTTTCGCGCGTGGTTTTACACGTTGTGACCCGCAGTTACGGTTTTATCCATCGATTAAGAATCATCGGTTTGTGTAAAATTAGGGCTTTAGAATTACTATTAGAGTCTAGCCTAACAAAAACCTGATTTGGGATATGCAGAAATACTATCTCCTGTTTTTTGGGGCAGCCTTTTTTAGTCCTCTTTTGGCAGACTGCATTCAACGCGTCGTAAATCTGATGGCATTGGCGGATGCTAAAAAAACCGCTGAGAAGATGTGCGAACAGATGAATGTGGGTTTAGGAAAAACTATCTATCTCTCTAATTATCCCCCCGGTGGATCTCAAATGGGGTCAAGACAACCAAGCGAGAATGATTATGATTTAAATCTATACAGTAAAGGATTTGGCGGCCGTGGTTTCAAAATGACTTCAGATATCCTCGAATTGCGCGACGTCGCATTTGCTGGATTTGAAATAATGCAATCGGACTGAAAACAGTAGTCCCTAAATTGTTTCCTGACTATAAGACTTAATGCGGGGGCCGAATTCAGACGGCTAGAAAACTATTAACTGTAAAGTCAATAGGTAATGATTTGACGGATGCAAACAGGTAGCTATTAATAATATGGTTTTGATATTTGACATTTTGCCCATCTATTTTTTTCCGGCACTTATAACTTTTAAGAATATGATTGTAATATCCCATATTACGGTTCACATTTGTGCGTGAATCAAGACAAACCGGCGCTGGAGATTGGGTTATAGAAACCCGAATGGATAATAATCCGGGGTTATATGCGTTTTACTTCTTCAAGACATGCTTATGAGAAAAAGACTACTCTTTTTATTTTCTTTTGCTGCCCTGCTTATTATGGGAGCCTGCAAAAAGGATTCCAGTTCCAATAGCAGCAATGCGATCACTGGTAACTGGAAATTCATTTCGGTTTCGGCCGTAACCCAGGCAATTGTTCAAACTTCCGATGGTGTTTCAGCCTATAAGACCATAACCAATTCGGCCTATACCAGCACAAATAACTCAGGAACTGTAACCATTGCAAACAACACCATAACCGCAAACGGAATCGCTTACAATATCACAGATACTGCTTATGCGTCTGATTACCAGGATAACGTGCTAATAGATACTTTTTCCCAGGTTCTCATCTTTAATTTTCCGGCCAGTAATTCCGTGTCCAATTATAAACTCATTAATTCTGATTCGGTTTATTTTACCGGACAGGGAATTTTCAGCGCTCCAGGAGTCACGGGCTCCACTCCAGCAGGAGCCAGATTAGCCCTTAATGGAAATATCCTGACGATGACCTCATCGGTTGTAAAGGACAGCACTTTTGTGAACGGGGGATATCCAGCATCAAACCATGAAACGGCAAATGTTGTTTCGACCCTTCAACGTCAGTAGATAGCTGCAGGCCCCTGATTATTGGAAAAGATTGACTGGTAGGTGCTGGTTTTTGTAGAAATATTAATTACCAGCGGTTTGTATTTGACCATTCAGGGGGCCGGTCACCAATTAATCAATCTCCAATCGGATCGATGGAACATGTTTCTACCATAAGCATGACTGTTTTTTCCTCTGCCCGCGGTCTATGCATGACTCCTTTTGAAATGGTAACACCTGTCATCGCGTTTAGCTCAATCATACACCCTTCAAGGTCTATGAATAGTTTGCCTTGGAGTACGAAGAAAAACTCATCGTCCTTTTCGTGCTTATGCCAATGATATTCCCCCTGGACAATACCAATTCTGGCGACACTCTCATTGATTTGGGTAAGTGTCTGGTTAAACCATTTTTTTTTATTTTCTGCAATAATGGCCGGCACATCAATTAACTCCATGTGGTGGTATTTGGGATCCATTTTTTGGTGATACTGGGTTTTAATATCCATAGACCTTTTTGGTTTAGGTGAATAAAATTACAAAGAGTTTCAAACGGAAAAAACTGTAAGCTATAACTGACCCAAATGCAGACTAATCTAATCCCAAAACTTATACTTCCCTATAAATTGAACCCCGCTTCTTATTGAATAAATGCTGGACAAAATGCAGGTGGAATAAAGAATTCGGGTCTCCGTCGGACGTAATTGAATTTTCAATTTTCCCCCATAACAGCCGATGGCTGCCAAGGTTTACAATTTTGATTATTTTTATTTCTTTATAGTTGTCAACCCATACAGGTATAGGAAAATTCCATAGATCGGTTTGTTTTACTTTAAAAGGAAGTCCGTTTAGTGCCGGAGGATTCGTCCCATGATGCTTCCCCAATTGATAAATTAACTCCTTGTACCGGGAGGGAACTTCAGAAACAACAATTTTCTTGGTTTCTATGATTTTTGAAAGGGTGTAGTTTGAATGTGAAAGCCCGAATACGAAATATTTTGTTTTACTAATTTCCCCAAGCAAATCCATCGGAAAAATATTATAATATTGATCCATTGTAAATGAAATCAATCGTACTTTTCTGGGATAACTGAAAGCAGAAACAAAAGATTTTAATTTCTTGAAGGAAAATCCGGGTTTTCTGTAGTATCCGAAATAAAGGATATAGGCTTTTAATCTGGAAATTTGGTGAATTATACTGCTTTTCATTTTCAGGAGCAATAAAACGCCTTCATTTTCAATNNAAAGATAAATTCCCCCCTTCCAGCCAAATACCAAATACCATGGGTTCAAGGCAAACCAAATAATGAATGGAAGAAACATCTATCCAGTTATTACCTATTCTTAAATGAACCTGCTCCTCAATTTCAGTGCAGGTTATTGTCGAATACTCTTTAATTAAAGGTTCATTAAATAAAATATGGCTAAGAAAGTTCTTCATCCGTCACCTCTTGATCATTTTATCTTTCACGATTTCCTTTAAAACGCTCTCATACAGGTTCTGACTGATAGGTATATCTCTAATTCCGATATTGATTTCATTTCCATTTATACTTCTTATTTTTCCGAGATTGACTACAAAGGATTTATGGACCTTCAAAAACATATTGGCCGGTAATTTCTCCACGATTCCTTTAATCGTGAGATAAACAATCAACTTCCTTCCGACCGTATGCAGTACTACGTAGTTGAGCATGGCTTCCACGAATAGGAGTTCTTCAAACAGTATTTTTTCAATTTTCCCGTCACATTTTACAAAAAAATGTTTTTCCTCAAATGAGCTAATTTGTGCCACGCGGTTTTTAAGCTCATAATATTCCCTTGCCTTATTGGCGGCTTTTAAAAATCTTTCGAATGAATATGGCTTAACGAGGTAATCCAGCACATTCAGTTCAAAGCCATCAACTGCATATTCAGCATAGGCAGTAGTAATTATAGCCATGGGCAAAGAGGGGGAAGTACGCAGGTATTCTATACCGCTCAATTTGGGCATGTTTATATCAAGGAACATTAGGTCGATTTCATTGTCGGTCAATAAACTATTTGCCTTTACAGGGTTTTCAGCCTTTCCCTTCAATTCAAGGAAATCCACATCCTCAATATATTCAGTTAATACTTTTCGTGCAAGCGGTTCATCGTCGACAATCATACAATTTAGCTTCATGATAATTGGAGTTTTAGTATTACTTCATGAGATTGTTCGCATTCACCTATCGAAAGATCATATTTGTCAGGATATAGCAATTCCAGTCTTCGTCTTGCATTGGCAACGCCAATTCCTTTATGATTAATGGTGGCATTATTTGCTTTTTCTTTTGTATTAAAAGTTCTGAAAACGAGCGTGCCATTTATTTTCCTAAATGAAATTTCAACTCTGTTTTCCTTTTCATCACTGTCGCTTACGTATTTAAAGCAATTTTCTATAAATGCCACAAATAACAGGGGAACTATTTTGAAACCTTTTATATTATCATTGATTTCAAACTTCACGATCAGATTTTCATCCTTGCGTGACTGCTGAAGAGCGATATAGTTCTTAAGATAACTTAGTTCCTTTTCAATATTTATTTTTTCTGTATTGCATTCATATAACTGATACCGGAGCATTTCTGAAAAGGTCAGCAGCATATTCCTTGCAGCCAGGTTATTTTTATCGATATGACCATAAATTGAATTGATTGAATTAAAAAGAAAATGTGGGTTGAATTGAGCTTTTAAAAAATCAAGTTCGGTCCTAGCTTTTTCGTTTTCTATATTTTCAACATATTTCTGAAAACGAATGCGGTCAACTATGAACTTTCCCGCCACCAGACAAATGACCCATATAAATATATTTAGGAATGAGTTTACGAATAATTCATAAATACCGGGTGCTGATCCACCCGGGTTAAAATAGTGACGGTTCAGATAGAGCGAGAGGGGTACTCTCAAAATGGCACTAGTTACAATCCCGCCAAGGAACAAAGCGGTGAAAAGGATATATTTCCGCTGGTAAAGCAGGTGGGGTATGGTAAAGCTTACGTTAAAGTAAAAGTTAGCAACAATAAAGAGCAGATAACAGAATTCTACCGTCATTGTTCTTGAAAAGGCAAAAGAATGACCCTGGAATATCAATATCCAGAATACATATAAAGAAGACCATAATATAATATGGGTGGTTATTTTATTCTTACTCATTTTTCTTCCGGATTACAATACCTACAAATGTATAAACCTAAATGCTGTAGTCCCCGTGTTTTACATTAACGGGTAAAAAACCTTGATTTTCAGGTATTTTTTGGCTGTTTTATTAACCTGCAGGCTGATCTGGCCAAATTCAATTAAACAAGTACTACACTTTAATTGGAAAATGGTTTATTGAACTAGCCCATCCCTTTTTTTTATTGGTTTTTTCAATTGAAATAACTATCTGGATAATATGCAGCTGGTGTCTTGGTGGAACAACAGGTGTTTAATCAAGAACCTTTCCTGCTTGGTGTAAAAGATTAAAAAGCTACCAAAGGATTTGGTTTTTTTGGAAAAATTTTCACTAACGTATAAAACAATGATTATGTCAAAAGACAACCTTATTATTAAAGACAACAACGATGATGGTATTGACCGGGCAGGATTTATTANNTTTGAAATCCTATGGAATGAGCCAGCTGATTGATAAAACCACGGGTGGTTTAAAGAAAGGAGTAGTGGTGCCAGCGTCTGATTTTAACTTCATTCAGATCAGCGACAGCCATATTGGTTTCAACAAACCGGCAAACCCTGATGTGCTTGGAACATTGCATGCGACCCTGGATAAAATAAATGCAATGCCAACCAATCCTTCTTTTATACTTCATACGGGGGATCTTTCTCATCTCGCCCAGGCGGATGAGTTTGACACCTTGGACCAGGTGTTAAAGGCTGCAAAAACCGAGAAAATATTTTATGTTCCAGGCGAACACGACGTGTTAAATGGCAATAACAAATTATTTCTGGAGCGATATGGAAAAGACACCAAGGGAGATGGTTGGTACAGTTTTGATTCGCACGGAGTCCATTTTGTTGGTCTGGTCAATGTTGTTAATACGGCGGAAGGTGGATTGGGTGTGTTGGGAAATGACCAGCTTAAATGGCTGGAAGGTGATCTGAAAGGACTTTCCAGCAGCACACCGGTGGTCGTGTTTGCGCATATACCTCTGTGGACAATTTATCCCCAATGGGGTTGGGGGACAAGGGACAGTACCGAGGCCTTATCTTATTTAAAGCGATTTGGCTCAGTAACAGTCCTGAACGGGCATATTCACCAAACCATGCAAAAGGTAGAAGGTAATATTACCTTTCATACAGCCACCTCGACTGCTTTTCCCCAGCCCCAACCGGGCGCAGCACCGGCACCCGGACCGATGAAGGTGTCGAACGCCGCGGTCACTCCGGTACNNACCGATGAAAGTTCCGGCTGAAAAATTACGGGGGCTGCTGGGATTGACAAGTGTTCAATACGTGGAACACAATCACACGCTGGCTATTACAGATACCATGTTAATGGAAACCGCTGAAAAGGTTGGTCAATAGAAATTATAAAACAACTATGGGAACCATAATATCCGGGCAACCCGACTGTATGATTTTGCATCTGTGTCAACATTCTACTGCCGGAAGGATAAAATACAAGCCCCGTTGCCCGGCTTGTTATTTCAGAACACCGATTCTCAAAACAGGTTCCTCATAATTATTAAAAAATTTTCCAGGCAGTTCAACNNGTTCAACGGACCAGATTTATTGCAAAGCATTCAAAATTTAAAAAATCATTTACGTGAAGAAATTCTTATTACTGCTGACAGGCCTGACGCCGGTACTCCTGACCGTTGCGCAATATAAAGTTGTAAACAGTAAATCCTCGATAGGTTTTAAGGTAAAAAATTTAGGAATCAATGTATCCGGCACATTTGGAGGCATGGAAGGGACCATATCCTTTGATCCAAAACATCCTGAAGAGGCAATGTTCAGGGTCAGTGTAAACGCCAATTCAATAAATACAGGGATTGATATGCGGGACAGCCATCTGAAAAAAGAAAGTTATTTCAATTCGGAAACTTACCCCCGCATTTCTTTTGAGTCGACAAAGGTTCTCAATTCCACAAAAAAAGCTGAATGGCTAATTTACGGAAAACTAACCATGAAGAATCACTCAAAAGAAATTTCCTTCCCTTTTACCGCTGAACCTTCCAGTGACGGATTCCTGTTTAGGGGATTATTTTCCATTAACCGAAAAGATTTTGACATTGGGGGCACCAGCGTAATATCGAATAATGTGGACATATCGCTTAATGTAATTGCCGGTAAATAAGCATCAGGATATTATAGCTTTTTTTGCAGGCCCCTCCACCAACTAGAAATAATTAAAAGGTAAAAAATGAAATTGCCTCGGAAACTTTTTGTCATTGCAGGATTGTCAGTCAGCGTCCTGGTCGGGATCGCCGCTGTCAGGCCAGGAAATCCCCCGGATGATAAATTTATAAACCTTAAGGTATTGCCCAAGAACATCAGTTCGAAGGAATTATCAGAAATTATGGTGGATGAATTTCAGGATGACCTGGGCGTATCCTGTAATTTTTGTCATGCCGAAAACAAGGATACCCACCGGCCGGATTATGCGAACGATGAGAAACCCGAAAAACAAATTGCCCGTTATATGATGCGCGTGACGATTGGCATTAACAAAAAATACTTTAAACTCCACCGCCCGATGATCGGAGACTCCACCCTTCAAATAACCTGCGGTACCTGTCATCATGGCCAGGCACATCCGGATAATACAACAACACAGTGAAGATATCTTCCAAAAATGCAAACAGGTCTAAACTAAAGGCCCCTGGAAATTGCGTTATGTAAAATACTTTTGCTAATTTTTAAAAGAACCTTAGATTTTATCGGTCAAATTAATCCGGATCGGAAAAGTTTACCCGGCAAGCCGATTTCAAACGCTGATGCGAAACGGTCCTGCTTTTATAAATTCAAATCTATTTTTTTGCCGGTTTTAACAGCCAAATAGATAGCGTCAATTATTTTTAAGTCCTTTACGGCCTCTTCGCCGTTTACAGGAACGACGGGTTTTTTCCCATCCAAAAGGATGGCTGCCATTTCTTCCATTTGGACCGTTTGGTGAGTTGGCTCGGGTTGATTTATTTCCCCTTTATTAGTACGGCCTTTTATGGGACCATAGCCTGTGGCCGGCATTAATTCGGCAAACCCTTCTTCTCCGTTCAGGAAAAAGCGATCCAAATAATTCATATTATAGGTCGAAAGACAGGAAGATACTGCTCCGCCGGGAAAACCCAGCTGAAACTGAATGGTTTCATCCACATCTTCTTTAAATTTTATCGGGTTGGTCTTGGTTTCCGTTGCAGTAACCCAAACCGGCTCTTCCCCTATCATATATCGTGAACCATTGATGGCATAAATTCCTATATCCATTAACGAACCTCCGCCCGCCAGTTGCCTGTTTAATCGCCATTGACCCGGATCACCTATTTTAAATCCGCAAAGTCCCTGAAAAAATAAAATTTTCCCCAACTCACCATCTTTTCGCATCCGGATGATTTCCAGCGTCTTCGGCTCAAAATGCATCCGATAGCCAACGAGCAATTTTACATTCGCTTTGGCACAGGCCTCAATCATTTCCTGACCTTCTTTGGCGTTCAAAGCCATGGGCTTTTCGCAAATCACCTGCTTGCCAGCTTTGGCCACCCGGATAACCTGGTCATGATGCAGGGCATTTGGAGTGATAACATACACAGCATCAATTTCCGGATTGTCTTTGATACTGTCGAAATTTCCGTAGTTGTAACAATTCTTCTCCGGTATGTTGTAGCGGCCCTGCCAATTCTTTATTTTGGAAGGGGTCCCACTTATCACACCTACTAATTTGGCCCTCTTACAGGATTGCATAGCTTCGGCTACCCGGGTTCCGTAACTGCCCAGGCCCATAATTGCTACCCGCAATACNNAATCGTAAAAATCTTTGAGAGCAGCTGAACCGTGCCGGGATAAAAAAGGAAAAGCTATAACTGAAGCGGTTAGTTTTTGTAAAAAGTCACGACGGGTATTCATATCAAAAGGTTTTTGTGCCGGGCGGCGAAAAACTCAATTCCATTTGGGGATGGTAGGTAAGCCGCCGAGGCTTTTGCCTCATGAAGTTATGTATTTTCGATCATTTTCGGCACGGGATGCCAGGACTGGGATATAAGTTATTTCATCAAAAAATTCAGACAATTTCGGGTTTTCCTCTGCTGTCTAATCGCTATTTCTTTTTACTTCCTTGGACAGCAGAATGCCAACTATAGGCCTGATTTCTGAAGTTGAAAAATAATTAACAATCGGCCCTGGTAATGCTTTTCGATCTTTTTTATTGCAAAAAAATATGCAATCCCTGTTACAAGTCATAGGTTTTTATGACACGCAGAATTTCGGCCACACCCCATGCCTGGGCAACACAACCGCGGGGATGATGCNNCATCTCCATCAAATATCTCTGAAACGTTTCCAATGCAGGCCTCATTTAGATGATAGGAAAAGCTATCAATAATTTCCTTCGCCTGTTCCCTATACTCTTTGCCATTTAGCTTCATCCATCCTTCCACAAATGCGCCAAGCAGCCAGCTCCAAACAGTTCCCTGGTGATAGCTGCTGTCTCTCTTAAGCGCATCCCCCTCATATGTGCCCTTATATCCCGGATCATCGGGGGATAAACTTCTTAGACCAACAGGCGTATATAATTTTTGCTTGATTATTTTTAATACGTCATTTGCTTTTTCTGGCTCCAGCAGCGTAAAAGGAAGACTGATTGCGAATACCTGATTAGGCCGCAGGGAAGCATCGGGTTTATTATTTTCATCAATGACATCATATAAGNNGTCCTTGGGCTGCCCGTTCATTTCAAGCAGGCTGGCATAGATTTTCAATACATTGTACCACAATGCCTGTATCTCCACCGGCTTACCCATGCGAGGTGTTACTACCCAGTCTCCAATGCGCGCATCCATCCAGGTAAGTTGTTGGCCCTTTTCCCCCGCATATAAAAGGCCATCCTTTTCTACATGGATATTGTAACGCGTGCCCTTGAAATGCCAATCCACAATTTCTTTTAATATGGGCAATATTTCCCCCAATACAAATGCTTTGTCTGCTGTGGCCAGTAAATATTTATAAATGGAAACAAAATACCAAAGAGTTCCATCTGCATTATTATATTCAGGAGCTTCGCTATTGTCCAGTAAACGGGTGGGCGACATTCCCATGCTTACCTTTTCGGAAAAAGCTTTAATTATCTTCCTGGCATCATCGTAGCGACCGGTAGCCAAGCAAAGTCCGGGTAGGGAAATCATAGTATCTCTCCCCCAATCGGTGAACCAGTGATA
>PLCH01000241.1 GCA_003135585.1 Chitinophagaceae bacterium | reverse complement strand
CCATAAGTATCATCATCACCACCGCCATATATATTCTGAACCTTTGGGATGGCAATAAATCCCTTGTTAAACTGGTTGGTGGAATTTAATTCGACTGTAAACCCTTTGGAATTCTTTTTTCCTCTTTTGGTTGTAATCAGAATAGCGCCGTTGATGCCGCGGTTTCCATAAAGGGCGGCAGCAGCCGGGCTTTTCAGAACCGTAAAAGTTTCAATATCATCCGGGCTGATATTCCATAGATCCGTATTAATAGGGATACCGTCTACAACAAAAAGATTTACTGCATTTCCTCTTAGGTTAAGTGTTGGGGCTGCCAGCATCTCCTGGTTAACGCCGACATTTAAACCAGCTACTTTACCTACCAGACTGCTTACAGGNNCCTCCTGAACGGAATATCCAAGGTGTTTGGCTTCTTTCTTGATGCCCAGCGCTGTCACAAACACTTCATTCAGGTTTATGGAATTCTGAGCGACGAGGATAATAAAATCATTGCCTAATCCTACGGTGTATTCCTGTCGAGTGACACCCACTCCGGTGATGACTAAAACATCTCCTTCCTTTGATTTTATGAAAAAACTCCCATCCACTCCTGTTGAAGTACNNCCAGGAATGGGGGTTTGGTCAGTGCTGGAAAGCACATGGCCGTTAATTGTTTTTTGTGCGAGAGAAAATAGAGGTAGCAGTAATACCAGCAGGATAAACCTTACCTTGATCGGGAGGGTAGTTTTTGTGCTCATAAATTAGTTTTGGTTGAGATCGTATTAATTTGTTGCGAAACTATCCTGTATATGTTAACAGAATATTACCCCTAATTTAACAATGTTTTAATTATTATACAAAAACTATACAAAAGTTAAGTATGGCAAAAATTCGGTAGGAAGAGGGGATCATCTCAGGAGAATAAAAAAAGTATAATACATACCCTGTTAACAGTCATTTGTTATCTGTGAATATATAAATTACCAGCAAAACGCAATCTTTTGCACTTAAGCATTTGCTGAGATGGGGCTGGCGGGCATCGTAATAAAAGGAATCCCCTTCATTGAGAATATATTTCTTATCTTTTATGGTGTATTGAATTTTCCCTTTTAAAATATAATCAAATTCAAATGCCTGGGTGGATACAAACCCACGTTTTGCATTTTTCTCCTGCCTGTATAAAACGACATCCACCAATTTCCCATCCAGTTTGACGGACATGATGCGATTATAATAAGATCCTTTGGAATATTCCTTTTCTATTTGTTGATAAGATTTCGCTTTTATAATAACGGGTGTATTTTCATCTTTGCCATCCAGTTTATCGAAGAATTCATTAAGGTCCACCTGCAGAGCCTTTATAATGCTTAATAAAACAGATAGGGAAGGAATGGTCCGGTTGTTTTCAATTTGCGAAAGCAACCCCTTGGTAACACCTACCTCCCTGGCCAATGTTTCCAGCGTAATCCTGTTTTCCTTTCTTTTTTCCTTTAACCGGTTACTGATCTGTAAAATGATATTATTAGCCATAGGCCCTGATTGAATTTAAATTGAAAATAATCATAAATAATTTTGCGATTATAAGGTTGGCGAATTTACCAATTGAATGGATTCTTCCTCCAATATCTCCTGAATAGCGGATACCAAAGTCCTGAAGTCAGCCGGAAATAAATGACCAATATTACCAATTCGAAAAGCATTAACCTTACTCAATTTCCCGGGATAAATGACCAGTCCCCGATCATTCAGCTTTTTGTAAAATCTTTCAAATTCAAAGTNNTGATCAGGGTACAGGAAAGAAGTAATGATATGTCCCTGTTTCGAAGGCGGCAGATATTCTTTAAACCCCAGTTTCGCCATCCCTTCATCCAGAATTGCCTTATTTGACTTATAACGTTGCTGCCTGGCTTTGATACCGCCTTCCTTCTCCAATTCCTTCAAAGCCTGTCTGAAGGCCATAATACTTAAGGTCGGAGGGGTGAAACGAAACTGTCCGTTGGTTTCCAATCCATTCCACTGATCAAACAAGTCCAGGCTTAGGCTCCTTGCCTTTCCCTTGGATTTTTCCAATTCCTTTCCTTTGCACAAGGCAAATGCAAAACCTGGCACCCCTTCGATGCACTTGTTGGAAGAAGAAATCAGAAAATCGATTTTCATTTCTCTCAGATCCATGTCAACCCCTCCAAAGCTGCTCATTGCATCCACGATAAAAATAACCTTATGACTATCACAGACCGGCCCGATACTTTCAACCGGATTGAATAAGCCGGTTGTCGTTTCACTATGTATGCAGGCCAGGTGCGTTGTTTCAGGATATTCTTTCAACCATTTTTCAGTTGATTCTGCGGTTATGACCTCATCTTCGCTAAATCTAACCACCTGATGTTTTATTTGGTGGATCACCGCCATTTTAACGATTCTCTCTCCATAAGCTCCGTTGACCATTACCAGTAGGGAGTCACTCTTACCCACCACGCTGCTGATCACACTTTCTATACAAAACGTTCCGGAACCCTGCATGAGCACACATTCATACCCCTCTTCTTTTCCGACATGGCCCAGCTGCAATAAAGTATTTCTGATTTCTGCTACTGCATTCATAAATTCATAGTCCCTGCTCCCCATGTCTTCAAGCATGGCTTCTTTAACCGTTCTTGAAGTAGTTAAGGGACCGGGGGTGAAAAGTAATTTTTGCATGGTTATTTTTTTACCTTAAAAAAATAGGAATCAATTATCCGCTCGTTTTTCTGGACCTGGCTAATCCGCATTGGTTTAGCCATTCCTTATCGAATGGATCAATTTTCCCAAATCGCTCCAAAGCAAATTGGGAAAAATCAAATGGATTGGGTTTCCCCGCAGCCATCTCCGAGAAAGCCAATCCCACACCCCCGCATACGGAGATGCCAGCGCCTACACATCCGGTCGCCAGCAACAAATTTGGGATTCCGGGAGCCGGACCCATGGACAGGTTATTATCGGGTGTATATCCACAAAACCCTGCTATATAATATTTCAGACCGGCCTCGTATACCTTTGGAAAGAATCTTCCCAACCGGTCTATTACTTCAGATAAATCCTGGATTCCCCTGTCAGGACTAAACGAAAAATCGGTGATGTCCCGGGGTATATCTTTAGGCGACACGCTGAATGAATTTTTCTCCCGAATACCAAACAATAACCCCCCACCTTCGGGTCTTGCATAGGCATGTGCGTCGGGCAACAAAACAATAGGAGAATCTGGAGGATATAGGCTATCCTTTGCTGTTATCCAATACTGGCTGCGCACAGGCGCCATCGGTAGTGCAATTCCTGCCTGGTCCGCAAGGAGCGGTGCCCAGGCTCCGGTGGCAATAATTACTGACCCGGCGTAAATTTTTCCCTTTGCGGTAGAGACGCCAGTCACCCTACCCTTATCCAATATTAAATTCAGGGCCTCTACTCCCTGCCGGATATCAGCACCATTCATCCTGGCACACCTGGCAAAAAAAGTCCCCAGTAAATAAGGATCACAGTAGGCTTCTCCCTGCATGAATCCAATCTTAAGTGGTTCAATTGCTTGTAACCAGGGAGACATCCTGTTGGCATCTTCATATGAAATATACTCAGCAGGCTGGTTAAATTCGTCTGCTATATCCATTAATTCTTGCAATGCGGTCACATTAGTTTCCGAAGACGCAACATGCATTACCCCTACCCGTTTTGTGTCGAGACTTTCGCCCAACTGGCATTCCAATTCCCCGATGACCCGATAGGTTTCTAAGGAAAGCGGAATAAAATGTTTCTTGGACCGGATCCTCGTTATCAATGCAGCAGCGCGTGAAGTAGCCGCGCCGCATATTTCATTGCGTTCCACTAGGACAATTTTTTTTTGTGGATGGTTGCGCGAGTAATAATAAGCAATAGCGCATCCGAATATGCCACCGCCAATTATTACCAAATCTGCTTTTCCGGCTGACAAATCAGTCATTTTTATCACTTAAAAAAATCAATTCGTGGGGCAATCACCAGGGCAGGGAAAATGTTTTCACGTAACTAAAGCATTTCATCGCTTCTATCACGCCTTCCTTTATGCCCAGTCCGGAATCTTTAATGCCTCCAAATGGAGAACTTTCAATCCTGAAACCAGGAATCTCGTTTACGTTCACCGTACCCACCTTGAGTTCCTTAATAAATCGAATGGCGTACGCCATATTATTTGTTACGATTCCGGAGGATAAGCCAAACGCTGTTGAGTTTGACAAGGCGATTGCATCATCGATATCTTTAAATGTCAGGACTGGCGCCAGCGGGCCGAAGGATTCCTGTACTACCATATCCGCAGTACGCGGAACATCTACAATTACGGTAGGCTCCATCAAAGCACCGTGGCGATTGCCGCCCAATAATATTCTGGCTCCCTGTTCTACTGCTTTTTTTACAACATTTTCAAGATATATGGCAGAGGCCTCATCAATGACGGTGCCCACGCGCGTTTCCGGGTCTGAAGGATCACCCCAGGTATATTCTTTTGATTTGGCGACGAATTTTACCAGGAAAGCGTCTTTTATTTTTACATGAACAAGAATTCGCTTTACCGCAGTACAACGTTGCCCGCTGTTGCGGAAGGAACCTTCTGCCGCCAGATAAACCGCCATATCTAGGTCGGCGTCTTCCATGATAATAATCGGGTCGTTGCCCCCCAATTCCNNCTATGCGCTTGCCGACCGAAACGCTCCCCGTAAATGAAATAATCTCCACGCGGGGATCTTTTACCAAAGGTTCCGCGATTTCCGCGGTTGGTCCCAACAAGGTGCTTAGCATGTATGGCGGAAGCCCGGCCTCATACAAAAGTTCGGTTAACTTTAAGGCAGTTAGAGGTGTCTTTTCAGATGGCTTCAAAATTACCGGGGTTCCTGCAGCTATTGCAGGAGCCAACTTATGTATAACCTGGTTCAGCGGGTGATTAAATGGTGTGATGCAGACGGCTAGCGATAAAGGTTCGCGGACTGTGAATATTTTCCGTGCCTTGCCCTGTGGTGAGATGTCACAGGAAAAAATCTGTCCATCGTCTTTCAAACTTTCTATGGCTGCAAATAACAAAACATCAAGGGCCCTTCCGGTTTCATAGGCAGCTTCGCGGATGGCCAGGCCCGACTCCGCGCTGATAGTTTGGGCAAATTCTTCCTTACGCACCATCAGGAGTTGGCGGGCCTTTTCCAGAATTTCATAGCGTTCAAAGCGGGTCAATTTCCTCCCGGCTTTCAGTGCCAGCCCTATTGCCCGCTGGGCGTCATCGGCGTTCGCCAACAGAACAGTGCCTACCAACCTGCCGTCATAAGGGCTGTTCACATTTAGAATATTGTCAGATTTAACGGGCTGACCCGCCACAAAGGAGCTTGTACTTAGGACCGCCATACTATATTAATTGGTTCCGTTAACAGTAAAATCGAAAATGTTGAAGTTCCTGGGATCACCTGATGCCTTCCTTTTATAAGATTTATTTAGGGGACGGGAAATGATCATGGATACCATCTCCTCATACCTTCCGCCGTGTGAACGCAAGGTCCCGTCCAATGCGGAAAGATCGTGGTAAGAGGGCCGCCTGCCAAGTACGAAATCCCGAGCTGACAAGACTACCAAATCTCCTATTCTGTAACCAGGTTGTTCCAATAAACGAACAGCAGCCGCCTTATCGTGAACCTCGGTTATTCCAGGCTGTAACGCCAGCCAATGCTTTACCTCATTTACAATTGATTTGTCATTCACATGGACTACCACATAGGAACCAAGGGCACCATGATGTTTTACATAGGGATCAGTAATCGGGCAAATCACACGGAACCCATTGCCAAATTCTGCTTCAAGCATATCCTCAATATATAATACATTGGGGGTTCCTGATGTGTTCACTTTTGCGTTCATCCCGTGATCAGGTACGCAACCTATAAGGGCTCCCGTGTCAAGTAATTTTTCGAATTCCTTATCCATTGCCTCGTAAAAGGACAAAGACATTTCCTCCTCGGGGGCAAAGGTATGCTGCATATAATCTGTAAGTGAAAGATAGAGGAAATCCGCCATGCCCTTTTCTATCAGGGCCACACCGGCACGCAGGACAAAAAGGCTTGCATCAGCGCTATAAATGTCGGGCGTCTTCCATCCGATCAATTCCTCCACTTTATCAATACCGTGGGTAATCGCTTTCGCCTGGTTTGCTTTTTCGGCGGAAAAAGCGATCCCTTTCATTTTATAAGAAAGTATATCACGAAGTTTTTCCATTGCAGTCACGAATGCCACCTTCCTGCCGGCCTCAGATGCAGCTGCAAGAATTGTTTCAGCACGCAAATATTCCGCACTGTTCATCATTACTTCCTGGTTTTTGGATTCATCGAAAAAAAAATTACCGCAAATGCCATGGATGGCCGGAGACACCCCCGTGACAATAGAAGCATTATTAACGTTGGTGAAAGAAGGCAAAGCACCCCTCACCAGGCCACGATATCCTTTACCAGCCATTGCCTTGAGAGCAGGCAGGCGGTCACGGGCAATAGAGGCATTGTAATATTCGTCAGCAGATCCGTCCATGCAAATCACAACGATAGGGTCTGCGGAAGGTCGGTAGGTTATTCCGTTTGCCGAAAAAGAAAGGGTGGAAATTGGCATAAAAGTTTATAAATACTAAAATAGAGTATAGTAAAAATAGAGTATAGTAAAAATAGAGCGAAAAAATTATTTTTCAAATAAGTCTTTTTTCTTATTGCCCAATGACCAAAAGATAATATTGAATTCATGCAAACCTCATAATTTCTTAACAGGGGAGTAAGAATGAAGTAACACTAAGTGACGAACTTTGAAAAACCCAATAAATGGAAAAGCGCCCTATCGATGTAGTGGTCTTATCTGATATTCATCTGGGAACTTACGGATGCAAAGCTAAAGAACTGGCTAATTATCTTAAAAGCATCCATCCCAGCATCCTCATTCTGAACGGTGATATCATTGACGGCTGGCAATTCAACAAACATTATTTCCCTTCCTCGCATATGATGGTGATCAAAGAGATCATACAAATCATCGGCGGAGGTACACGGGTATTCTACATCACGGGAAATCACGATGAAATCATGCGGCGCTATACAGATTTCCAGGTGGGTAATTTTACCCTGACCGATAAACTGGTGCTGGAGATCGACCATAAAATGACCTGGATATTCCACGGGGATGTTTTTGATAATACCACCAAAGGCGGGGCTAAAGTCTTCGCAAAATTAGGCAGTAACGGATACGGACTTTTGATCCTTTTCAATCGCTTTATCAACTTCATTTTGCAGGTTTTTGGCCAGGAAAGAATTTCCATTTCAAAAAGGGTTATGGCCGGTGTGAACAAGGCCATAACTAAGATTAATGATTTTGAACTGATAGCTGCTGAACTGGCTATAGAAAAAAAATACGATTATGTTATTTGCGGTCATATCCATCAACCCCAAAAAAGGGTGGTGGAGAATAAATATGGTAAGGTAACCTACCTGAATTCGGGAGACTGGGTAGAACACCTAACAGCCCTAGAATATTGCCAAAATGAATGGAACGTATTTGAATATGATGAAAAAAAGTTTCCGGCAGCAGCGGAAGAGCAAACGAAATCAGCAGTCAATGTAATCACGGATAAGATCAGTTATTATATTAATTCTCTGGCCATTTAATCAATAGATTATGAAAATACTTTATGCAGTACAGGCAACCGGCAACGGGCATATCAGCAGGGCAATGGAAATTCTCCCCTATCTGGAGCGGTATGGCAGTGTGGATATTTTTTTAAGTGGTGCCAATAGCACTCTTCAAATGGATGCATCCGTTAAATACAGGAGCAAAGGACTTTGCCTGTTTTACAATTCCTTTGGAAGCCTTGACTATTGGGAAACGATCAAAAAATTTTCCCCTTTCAGGATGATGAAAGAAGTTCAACAATTACCCGTTGAAAATTATGATCTGGTACTGAATGATTTTGAATGTATCACCTCGCTGGCCTGTGCTTTCAAAAAGATTCCCTCTGTGAATTTCGGCCACCAGGCAAGTTTTCAATCCCCAAAAACACCCCGACCATTGAAGAAAAATTGGATGGGTGAGACCATCCTTCAAAATTATGCCCGTGCCACCCAGTATATTGGTTTGCATTTCACGTCATACGACGATTTTATTTTACCACCGGTCATCAAAAAGGAAATCTTGCAGGCAGAACCCACTGACAAAGGTCATATAACTGTGTATCTGTCCTCCTACAGTGACCTGGAACAAGATAAAATTTTCAGCAAATTAAGGGACTTCAGTTTCCAGGTATTTTCAAAAGAAGTAAACCAGGTGGTAAGGAAGGGAAATATTTCATTTATTCCTGTAGGCAGCGAAGCTTTTAATAAAAGCCTCATTAATTGCAGGGGAATTATTACAGGGGCGGGTTTTGAAACGCCGGCAGAAGCGCTTTATTTGGGCAAGAAACTAATGGTTATTCCCATTAAGGGGCAATATGAACAAAGTTGTAACGCTGCCGCGCTGGAAAAATTAGGGGTTACCTCCATAGAAGGTTTAAGCCCGGAGTTTTCTCAAATTTTTGAAAATTGGATGAACTGCTCTAGGAAAATAACCCTGTCAAGTAATCTCTCCACTCAATCAATAGTTAGCTTTCTGATGAACAGCTGCACTGGAAAGAAAAATTACAATCTGGATCTATATCCTGAATTTATCTTTAATTAAAAAAGCCACCATCATAGAAATGAAGTGGCTACTGCATGAGAAAATCCTACTCTTGCTTCAAAAAACCAATATTAACACTCAATTAAATTCTGGACAACGGTTAAAATTAGCCGTCCAATATTATGCGGACTTTACTGAAAAGTTATTTTTAGATTATTTAAAAAACGCTTGGCCAGAAAAAGAAGAGAATCAGGGTCTTATTTGAAATGCATATGAATTTCCCTGCGATTAAAAAATTATATTGCACCCTTTTGATGTTTTAATACTTTGGCCTCAACAAAAAAGATGATTTCTTCGGCAATATTTTTCGATTGGTCCCCGACCCTTTCCAATTTTCTGATAATAGATGAAACATACAATGCCTGGTTGATTTTATTGAGATTTATTTTGATGTATTGAGCGATAATCTCATCTGAATTCTTGTTGATCTCATCCAATACTTCATCCCTGGTAAAAATTGTTCGTGCTAAAAGTGTGTTGTCATTTTCGAAGGCAGCCTGGGTATCTATTAATATATCAATGGAATCATCGAACATCCGTAATACCTGCGTTGATTCCAGCAGCTCCCTGTCAAATTTGACTGGTGATTCAACAATATATTTGGAAATCCCTTCTGCAATGTCCCCGATCCGTTCCAGGTTATTGTTTATTTTGAGCACGGCCAACAAAAAGCGAAGATCAACCGCAACGGGGCAATACAAGGCAAAAATATTTTCGCAATCCCTGTCAATTTTTAGTTCATAAGCATTAACTCTTTTTTCCTTTAACACCACTTCGCGTGCCAAATCCTTGTCAAATTTCACCAAAGCTTCTCTTGATTTCGTCAACTGCAAAATGACCAGTAGCCACATGTTGACCAATTCTGTTTTGACATCCTGTAATTCGGTTTCAAATTGTGTCATGCTGATATTGATTTTTTAGCCGATTAGCTAAATCGGCCGGTAATATAATTTTGGGTACGCAGGTCCCGGGGATTTGTAAACATTTTCTTGGTTTCGTCATACTCAACTAGTTCTCCAACATAAAAAAATGCAGTCTTATCACTAATTCTTGCAGCTT
>PLCH01000053.1:2490-3045 GCA_003135585.1 Chitinophagaceae bacterium | reverse complement strand
GTCGGCATCACGCAATCGAACATATCAATTCCCAGGGAAACCGCTTCCAGGATATTCCAGGGCGTTCCTACACCCATAAGGTAGCGGGGTTTATTTACGGGTAAAAGATCGCAACACATTTCGCATATTTCATAAAGCTGGGATTCGGGTTCCCCCACACTCAGCCCGCCAATTGCATTTCCCGAGGCATTTTTTGAAACAATGTATTCAGCGGATTCACGCCTCAGGTCGGCAAATATACTTCCCTGGACGATGGGAAAAAGGTTTTGGGTATATCCATACTTATCGGATGATTGACTGAAATGCGTGAAACACCGGTCAAGCCAGCGGTGAGTCAGCTCAACGGATTTTTTCGCATAGGCATATTCGCTTGGAAAAGGAAGACATTCATCAAAGGCCATTATAATATCAGCGCCAATGGATCTTTGGATATCCATCACTTTTTCAGGGGTGAATAAATGACTGGATCCGTCTATATGTGATTGAAACATCGCCCCCTCTTCCGTGATTTTCCTGGCGGCCGCCAAAGAGAAAACCTGGTAACCGCCACTATCT
>PLCH01000053.1:0-2473 GCA_003135585.1 Chitinophagaceae bacterium | reverse complement strand
CCACCGGCATGAACACCGGGGTTAGGATTTCCCCATGATCCGTTGATATCTTTCCAACCCGCGCTTTCGAATGCAGGTCACAACCCTGTAAATCAAATTTTAAATTTGCCATAAGAATCTAAAAACTGTGCAAGTTAAGGGTTTAGGTTCAGGAGATATCCCTTGAAAGATTCCCGTAGCGTACCAGTTTCAATAAATGGAAATATAACATGTCGGGCATCCTTCCTTTCTCAAAAATTAACGCTTAGGCAAGAGATTTGTTTCTGTATTAGAATATTCTTTAACATCTATCACAACTAAATTTGCAAGAAAGTCGTGTATAGCCCGTCTTTTTTTGTTGAATAGCATGGAAACTATTTCAGCCAGNNGTCCAACCAAATGTAGAAAACAAAAACAAGTATCTTCCAAAATTCGAGTTTTCAAAATTTAAATGCTTAAGTAGAATTCCTGTTAAGGAAAGGGCAATTCCGATACTATCTCTTTTAAAAGAGTTTACTATTCCTATTAATTGGGTCTCATCTGCATGGCTAACCACTTTGACATTTGTTATTTTCTTGCCAAGTGTTTGTCCGAATTTATAATGCGAATAAATGGAATAAAAATAAAAAAGTCCACTNNGTGTATAGGCATTCGTTTCGGAATAATGTTGCCCTATCAAATTATTAATAAGTTGGCTTGCAATTGAGACAATAATTCCATCAATTATTGCAGCCAGGAACCTGCTTCCAAAAGTTTGATATCGATTCATAGGTCATTTAGATGAGGTATTTCACCGAAGCCAATGGGATTCCATGCAAATTATAGGAACTCCTCTTTTTTTTTATAGATTTCAAGATCACCTCCATTGATTCTTGTACCCATAGTCTAATTTAACTTTCAGGTGCTTTACTGAATAAGCAAAGGATTTGAGAAAGCATTTGCCAAACGAGTAAAAGTACGCCGGTGCTTTCTCATTATTAAATTCTGGTGTTGTCTCGGTTTGATTTTTTTTCTGACTTTAATTTGATATAAGCGACAATCAAAAATATTATTCCCCCTCCTATAAGGNNTTGAATTACTTAAATGAGCAAGGACCGGATCCAGCAAAATGAAAACGATACCAAGAATGAACCAGAATTTTGAATTAATTTTTAATTGCATGTTAATATATTTTTTAATATTTAATTAGTCATATGCCGCCTGTAATTAATTGCATGATGTTTTTAGTCTTGCAGGTAAATTGAACTTTCCAATTGTTTTCTGAATGCCGATATAGACATCGTTTATATCTTTACTTCAAAATGCCCACGATCAAAAACAACGTGCATATCACGGCTAATATCAGCATCAGGGGAAAAACAAATTTCAACCATGCTTTATAGCTGACGTTTACCAGTGCAAGGGCGGGCAGGATGAGCCCTGTTGGCGTTATGAGCCCCATCACCCCCATTCCAAATAAATAAGCATTCACGACCTCACGTCCCGGAATACCTGCCATAATCCCCAAAGCCCCCATGATAGGCATCGTCAATACCGCCATACCGGAGGTGGAAGAGATGAATATAGTAAAACACATGTATAAGAGGAACAAAATGATAATAAATAATGCGGATGGCATCCTGCTTACCAATTGGCTGGAATAATAGAGGATGGAGTCACTGATGAGGCCATCATTTAAAATGCTGGTAACGCCTCGTGCGACACCAATTATAAATGCAACACCCAACAGGCTTTCCGCTCCCTTGATGAATTTATCAATAAATGTTTTTTCCTGCATGCCCATCAGTAAACAAACCAGGAGGGAAGAGGCCAGGAAAACCGCCGACATTTCCAATAACCACCAATCCAAAACAACCACCCCGTATATCATAACAAGGAAAGTGAACATGAACAGAAGAAGGACCGCCACTGTTTTTCTATCCAGAGAATTCCCTCTTACCTTTGATTGAATAATTTTAACAGGGTCGGGGAGTTTTCCGTCCACCCGGTAAACGAGGGAAGCTGACGGATCTTTTTTTACTTTTTCTGCATACCGTACCGTATAGAAAATGGTCACCACGGAAGAAACCAATAACATAAGTATCCTTCCGTACAAACCATCGGTCCAGTTCACCCCCGCTGCGTTGGATGCTATAATGGTTGAAAAGGGATCGCTGACAGAAGACAGGGTACCGATTTGTGTCCCCATAAAAATTACTGCTACCGGTACGATGAGATCATAACCTGCCATAAGAAAAACGGGAACCAATACGGGGTAGAAAGCGAGTGATTCTTCAGCCATCCCGTAGGTTGATCCTGCGAGAATAAATAAAAANNAAAGAGAAATTAAACCTTTTTCTATTGCGCCTGATTCGTTAAAAATATTAATAAAGCCGCCGATTATCAGAATAAATAAAATTATGTCAATAGTGTCATACATTCCCCTGATAGGTGCTTCCAGGACGTGGATGAGACCCTGTTTGTTTTTTGGGAGTGGATGGTAGGACCCCGGAAG
>PLCH01000562.1 GCA_003135585.1 Chitinophagaceae bacterium | reverse complement strand
ACTTTTTTAAAAATAAATTTTGTTTATAAAAATTTAAATGGGGGATGCAGGAAAATAAGTTTCAGATAAATTACAAGGATAGACAGGTTAACATTGAGGAAGTTTCATTGGGTGGGCAGACTCTTTACAGAGCAACATTTCCGGATAAAACAGCTTTGTTCATCGCCAGGGCGAAAAATGCAAATGCTGCATTCTTTTGGACCTCTGTTCCGGAAGGCAGGCAACAACTGGCCGAAGAAATTGGAAAACTCATTGAAGAATACATAAAATCCTAATTTTAAGCATGTGTTATTATAATGGACAGAAAGTCACCCGGGCTGAATTCATCAGGCTCAGGCACCTCGAAAAAGCTATTGCCAATTATGATTTCTTAAGCCATGACCTTAAAATAGGGTTTGATTATAACCTGAATGCCGTGTTGAAGCCAGTGCCCGACAGGGAGGATTTTGAGGTTGTGCAGATGGAGTGGGGATTTATTCCCGGCTATCTAAAGACCAGGGAAGATGTCTTCAAGATGAGGAATGGTTATAAGGACGCAAGCGGAAAATTTCATCCCCCGATCACCACCCTCAATGCTGTCTCTGAAGAAATGCTCTCGCCGGGCAAAATTTACAGGGACGCTTCTTTAAAAAGAAGGTGTTTGGTTTTATCGACTGGTTTTTTTGAATGGCGGCATGTATATCCTCTCAATAAAAGGACCGGACAGCCCTTAAAAACAGCCAACAAATATCCTTATTATATTACCCTAAAGGATAAAGAATATTTTTATATGGCTGGCATCTGGCAGCCATGGACGGATAAAGCAACCGGCGAATATGTTGAAACCTTTGCCATAGTCACTACAAAGGCGAACAAATTAATGGAGCAGGTGCACAATAGCAAGAAAAGAATGCCGGTCATTCTGAACGAGGATCTTGCCTATGAATGGATCTTTGGCAATATCGATGAAAAACGAATATTTGAAATTGCAAAAACCCCGTACCCTGCTGAAGAAATGCAGGCATGCAGTATCGCCAAGGATTTCAGAGAAGTGCTTGAACCCAGCAAGCCTTTTGATTATGAAGACTTACCCGCATTGGAGCAGAATTTTTCGAATTCCAGTAAGCAGATTTTTACCGGGCTCGATACCTGATGCCGGACAGGCATTGTTAGCAGCAAGGATGGAAAGCTGTTGTTGGCGATTTAATTGATCAGTTCAAAGAATTCAAACCCTCTTTCTTCCTGTCATCCCGGATATAAAACTTGATATGGGATCGGTTATTTTTAAAACACACTAAATGAATGGTTTGTCCAAAAAGGTTTTATAAGTTTTTAACTTTATTTTTTGAATTTGCTTGTCCCTTGGCCCAATCTTTTCAACGATATAAATGGCAACTAGATTGATAAATAAAAGTATGTATTATGAAAAAGTTTTTTTTAATACTTTCTGCTGCCTTTATTACGGCTTCGGCTTTTGCAAAAATACCCGCGAAAGTCACGGATGCCTTCCAGGCAAAATATACCACTGCTACCAATGTGGAATGGAAGCATGGCATTGGTAACTATAAGGCTTATTTTAATATGGGTGAATACAAATTTCTGGTAAAATTCGACAGAAAAGATAAGTGGCTGGAGTCTGAAAAAATGTTAAAGAAAGACAGGCTGCCGGCAACCGTAAAAAATAATTTTAGAAAAAGTAAATACAGCCAGTGGGAAATAAAATCCTCCTATATAGAATATTTGCCAAATGAAAAGCCATTTTATCGTGTTCTGACAATTAAAGGCGATTTTAAAAGAAAGAGCCTGATTTTTGATGATCAGGGGCAATTGATAAATGGTTAGTATAGTGTTCCAATGCTTGTTTAAATCGTGAGAGGTGAAATATCCTCTCACGAATTTTTTTGATATGAATCGGATATGGATAAGATTGAATTTGACTGATATGGCATGAAATTTACAGTCAATTCCTTTAGCATTCATCAGTTAATAAAACTTAAACAGATGTTATTATGATAAGGAAACTAAAATCCGGAGAATACAGGATTTATTCAAGGAAGATAAATCCTAAAACTAAAAAGAGAAGGAATCTTGGCACTTTTGAATCCCTGGATGCAGCAAAGAAACATGAGAAGGCAATTCAGTATTTTAAACATCGCTGATTGGCTATTTCCCAGGGTATCGCGAGGCTTCAGTCGAAGCCCCTGAAAGAGCTCCTTAAAAGACGATGGACAACGCTTTATGGCCCATCGTATAATTTTGACCGTACAAACTTAATTAAACCCCCTACTAATTGTACCTGGTAATAATAATCACCGGAGGCCTTGGATTGCCTGATTTTGATATCAGATTACCAGTCAGAACATTGGTGAGTTTCGTTAGCAAATTGGTAAGCAGTCCCTGACCAATTTGAGATTTATAGGTATAGTACATAAACGTTACGTCTATGTGCTGAAGTGCATTATTACTGGGATCATTAAGACGATAATAAATCGTGGTTGTTGCTTGTGAACCATCTAGAGGTAAGAGGCCAAAGGCGCCACCTAAATTTAAAATCCCTCCTGTCCCGTCAAGCGTTTGTTGCAAATCAATTACACCTGTAAGCGGATTCACAATTACTTTCGCGTTATTGGAGGCAAACTGGCAACCTGGGCCGTTGCCCGTACAAACAGAAAGTAAATAAGGGTTNNGAAATAAGGTAAGGCCAGCTTCTCATTGTTAGCCAATACATATACACTGTCCATATAAGCTGCCCCTGCAATGATCAAGGATTTTAGACAGGTATCCGTGGTACCGGTTTTCACAAAACCAATATCATATCTCTGCCCCGTCTGACTTTTAGTGACATTGATGGCCCCCGACAAGGAATCAATGACCATTCCACCGGGCCAGGAAAAATACTTTCCGGAGCCTGGATTATTAACCGGCTTTACAGTATAATCCGGACCATTTGTTGGCTGCATATATATTATGGAATCACCGTAATCCGGAGCGTAGGAGCATCCCGTAACCGGTGCTTGCGGATAGGGAACATTCTGAACAGCTTGACTGTCAGCCTTGTGCTGAACCACCGCCGGGGTGGAATCATGGTTGGTATTTTGAGTGGGGGGCTTATTGATGGAGTTAACGGATTTGCTGCAGGCAAATACACTGACGAATAGGCATACGACTATCAATTGATAGAGGAAAAGATTTCTTTTCATGGGTATGGGTTGACTTAGGGATTAATGAGCAAC
>PLCH01000093.1:1273-5372 GCA_003135585.1 Chitinophagaceae bacterium | reverse complement strand
TCTTTTTGGGTTTTTTCCAGTATCATTTTAGACCTACAATAATACTAAGTTAACCCATAAATATTCCTGGAGATATGTGGGAAAAAGTGCCTTTTAAAAAAGAATATCCAATTCAAGTTACTATTGAACTAATTGGTGTCACAGAAAAATTCGACTTTGATTTGATGCTGGTTTAGGATGAAGCATAAATGGAAATAAGCAGATTAGGAAAAAGATCATTCGACGTCAACAAAAGCAAGACCATTCCACCTCTCTTCATAAGTAAATCTTTACGAGGATATTAACTAGGGCGGGATGAAAAAATTGAATAAAGTCCCTCTCATAGTAACAACGGGGCTTTAATTCCCCATTTATTCGATACAACTCTTTATTAGCGATTGGGATTCATTTTTGTTTCTCGAAACCTCGCTTGGTTGAATATTTTAATGGCATACTATTCAATTCCTTCGATCAACCTACGATTTCAATAAAGGCAATACTTTCGTTTGCCATTAATTCCATTATATCTGGTACAGTTAATGCTCCTATTACAATGAAATTGATTTTATTTATTTAAAGCCATTAATATAAAATATGAAAAGTAATAAATTATTCAGTATAATATGTACAGTCTTTTTTGCAATGTTTTTACTCGGTTCGTGCACAATTCAATACAGGTCAAGACATCAGCAGCATTATGGAGAAAACCATCAAGACAGGCATAATGATAATCAAGACTACGGTCACCATTAAAGACCAAAGACTATTTTTGAAGAATTGGATTTGATAATTCAATCGGAGATTTGACTTTTTCAGGAATTATTAACTTCAAATAATGCTGGTTAAATTGATCCGGAACAACATGCATTAAAATAAGGTAATAACCTTCCAGTTAATCATTAGATAATTGAACTGAAGAAAATAAGAAATAAAACCGACAAGCTGAATTAAGATGAGGAAAAAAACTCATGTCAGGAAAAAATCAGGTATTAAAATCTCGCCAAGGCCCTTGGACAGATTATTATTTCAATGTCACCTGCCGGTCTTCACATACCAATATAGACACGCCCTCATACAACACCTCCTCTGATGCTTCTGAATTCTTGAAACAGATCTGGGATAATGATTTACAAAAATTGTGGGAGTAGTTCGTTGTCATGTTTCTAAACCGATTAAATAAATTGATTGAGGGGGATGTTAAATATCATCAGNNCAGCAATATATCTGCTAATGCTGTCCTCGGGAACATAAGCTGTACCCTTTCCCGTTGATAATTTTTTATAAAGAAATAACCCAAACTTTTCAATTCCCTTATTGAATTCAATTGGCGCTTGTTTACCTAGTAGCAAAAAAAGGCAAAGGATAAAAAAAATTGCCAATTTGCAGTTGCGAATTTGGATATTACAATCTTAGTTTTGAACCATTTTCAATTGTACACCACGCTTCGCAACAGGAGAGTGCGTATATTTATGTGTTATAGGCAACACCAACAGAAACTATTAAAGTAAATAAACTCATATTGTATTTTGACAATTACCTTCCACTTGACGACAAGGAGAAGGAAGAATTGACTAATCGTGTCATTGAAGAAAATACCAAAAGAAAGCAATTTCTTTTGCAGGAAGGTGACTTTTGCCGGCACTACAGTTTTGTAGATCTTTGCATAGATTAATTTATACTACAATTATGAATATTAAGTATACCTGTACGCTCACCATCTTAATTTTAAGTATGTTACTAAGCTCAGCTCAGGAAAAATATGGTGCTCTTATTCCCTGGACAACGTATGAAGCAGAGCACATGAAAACGAGCGGAACAATATTGGGTCCAACCTATACTCCCTTTCACGCGGAAACAGAGTCCTCCGGACAACGATGCGTACAACTCAGTTTAAAGGGCCAATATATTGAATTTACATCTTCAATAAATGCTCACGCTATAATTATTAGATATAGTTTGCCCGACAAAAAAGAAGGCGGTGGAAAGCAGTCAACCCTTGGGATATATAAAAACGGAAACTTTATTCAACAACATAAAATTTCATCACGGTATACTTTGCTTTATGGATTATATCCCTTCAACAANNGAATAAAAGATGTCCCGATTGAAAAAGGCGATATTATCCGTGTACAACGCGAGGATAGCGAAGAGGATGATGCTGAATATTGCATCATTGATTTAGTTGATCTTGAAAATATTTCTCTCCCTTTGAAGACACCCTCTAATTCCTTATCTATTACAGACAAAAGATTTGTTGGAAATGATACTTCTTCAGACTATACTGAACCGTTTAGAAAATGCCTAGCTATGGCAGTAAAGACCCGAAAAAGCGTCTGGATTCCTCCTGGAACATTTAAGATTACGGGGGACATTATTCTGCCCGCGAATATGATTATCCAAGGTGCCGGCATGTGGTACTCTATGTTGGTTGGGAATGAAACACTTTATACCGACCCCAATAAACGGGTAAGATTGAAAGGAAATGGCAGTAACATCCACCTTTCCGATTTTGCGATTATAGGCAAATTAAATTATAGAAATGACAATGAACCCAATGATGGTATTGTTGGTTCTTACGGGACCAACTCGACTATTTCACGCATTTGGATAGAACACACGAAAGTGGGCATGTGGATTGAAAACTCTAAACACTTACTAATTGAGGATTGCCGTTTGCGAAATACAATTGCAGATGGTATCAACTTTTGTGTTGGCATGACCCAATCGACAATTCAAAATTGCACAGCACGGGGCACGGGAGATGATTGTTTTGCCATTTGGCCAGCTGCATTTGACAAACAAGATTACTCGCCAGGACGCAACTTGATAATCCATTGCACTGGTCAGCTACCCTTTCTTGCAAATGGAGCAGCCCTATATGGAGGTGAAAGCAATCAAATAAAAAATTGTTCATTTATTGATATTTCTCAGGGTTCAGCTATTCTTTTAAGCACCACTTTCCCGACCGAAGACACAAGTAAAAACATAAATAATAACTTTAGCGGCTCAACGGTTATTGAAAACTGTGATATAAAAAACAGTGGCGGCTTTGACCACGAGTGGGACTGGCGCGCCGCCGTACAAATATGCCTTGATAAACGTAATATTTCTGGAATTGAAATGAATAATCTGACTATTGAAAACAGTCTGTCTGATGGGTTGAGTGTAATTGCTCGAAATGCACACGGGAAAATAGGCGTCCTCTCAAATGTTTCATTGAATAACATAAAAATTTCAATATATGGAATTGGTGCAAAAGATAAACATGGGTTATGGATTTCCAGTGATGCTCATGGTAGTTTGTCCCTGACCAAATCTCATATTTCAGAAATCAAGAATGAATCAAAAAATTTTACTGTACACTGACACTTACAATTAATGTCAATGGCAAAAAGAGATATTTTTGATTGAATAAGCAGGTTTCAAATCTAGTCTTGGGCACTTTTCGACGCTTCTTTTCTTAACTCTGAAATGTCACTTTTTTAGGAATATTTTCAAAGCGACTTCAGGATTTATGCTATTTTGCCGATCAATGCATCCTGATGCCAGGACTTAAAATAATCAATACGTAGTATGATTGATGGCGCCAATATTAATTATAATAAAAAGTAGACAATGAAACACACAATTACGTAAAAGTAGGATTACCATGAAACCATGATAGCCGTATATAATATAACAACAAAAGAGAACTTGAAAAGCTCGAAGCAATGGCTAAAGCTGAAGATGAATATGAGGATAATGTGCTTGGGTTAAAACCAGCCAAAGAGCCCAGACAATCGTGGAATTGATAGAACAAAAAATGTATGAAGATAAATTGAATCTTGCGAAACTTGCGGAAACATTGGGAATTGGTAAACCTAAGTTATTGAAAATACTTACGGGTAAGCGAAAGCCGGATGTGCCCTTAATAAAGGCCCTATACAAAAATTGAAATATTGATCCGGCCTTTCTTCTTGATCCTGTTTAGGAAAAATCAGATTTGATACAAAGGAGAAAGGAGGTAGTATACATTACACCTCTACTTCCAAAACCAATTTTTCGGGAAATGTCGAACCAATTATCTTTAGCTATTTTCTGATTTTCAAGAAAGGGCTTTATGTACGACAAATATCAGTAG
>PLCH01000093.1:0-1252 GCA_003135585.1 Chitinophagaceae bacterium | reverse complement strand
AAATATGAACAAATCATTCGAACAAAAATTCAAAACCATTAAAGAAGTAAAATGGAGTTTGATCAGCTTTCTTTCTGTAATTTTTTTATTGATAGCGGCAGTTTATCCTGCAACGCAATGTGCCGCCCAGTCTACACCACCGCGTTCCCTGCTTGCACTTTCGAAGGCCGAGCATGTCCTAGCGATCATAGACCCGGTTACGCTGAAAATAATTGCACGAGTGCCGGTCGGATCCGATCCTCATGAGGTTATCGCATCTTCTGACGGAAAAACGGCCTATGTTACAATCTACGGCGGCGGCAGCTTACATGAGCTTAGTGTTATTGACCTTGTGGCCCAAAAGCCGTTACCCACTATTGATACAAGGCCCCTGATGGGTCCCCATGGCCTCACGTTTGTTGGCAGCAAGGTGTGGTTTACTGCTGAAGGCTCCAAATCAGTAGGCCGATATGACCCGGCAACCGGTAAATTCGACTGGTGTATGGGAACAGGTCAGGACAGAACGCATATGATCTATGTAAATAGCGACGGGAAAGAGGTTTTCACGACAAATGTTTCATCAGGGACAGTGAGCATTCTTGTGGAAAGTCCACCGCGTATGGATTGGGTACAGACCGTTATTCCCGTAGTAAAGGGCTCTGAGGGGTTTGACGTATCGCCAGATGGCCGGGAGTTATGGACGGCTGGCTCCGAAGACGGTACTATTTCAATCATTGATATCGCGGCCATGAAGGTGACCCGTAAAATTGATGCGAAGGTTTTGGGAGCTAACCGATTGAAATTTACACCTGATGGCAAGCGGGTGTTGATAACGAGCCTGAGAAGTGGGAACCTGTTCATTTATGACGCGGTAACGCACCAGGAACTGAAACGGTTGAGTACCGGCCATGGTGCGGCAGGTATCCTGATGGACGATGATGGGTCCCGAGCGTTTTTGGGCTGTACACCAGATAACTATATTGCGGTTATTGACCTCAAGACGTTAGAAGTTGCCGGACATATTAATTTAGGTGGGCCAGACGGTTTGGCCTGGGCGGTAAGGCCTTAGGTATTGCGACAGATCACCATTTTCCAGCATTTATCAGCAGGCCATTTGCCTTGCACTTTAGATAGATAACGCAATTTCAATTTTTGCTAAAATTTGAACCCGTTATTCTGATGCAGGCGGCTTTTATTCGGATGCAACAAAAGCAATTTAATTTTTGCTGCTACAGCCAGGCAGTTTTATGGATTGTATTGGCCGGTTTATAAG
>PLCH01000394.1 GCA_003135585.1 Chitinophagaceae bacterium | reverse complement strand
GAATATCAAAAAGTTATGAATATAAGATACGTCCCGGGCGGCTTTTTTGACCAGGAAATCGTTGCTGGGAAAAATGAATACCACGTATCAGGGATAGGACTTAGTTTTACTTATGATACACGTAATAACGCATTTTCTCCCGATAATGGTGCCATGTTCCAAATTTATTTTAATCACTATAACCCAGCTATTGGTTCGGACTACCGGTTCACCAATTTTGTAATTGATCTGCGAAGGTACCTTAAATTATACAGACGGCAGGTTTTAGCTATTCAGGCCTTTGGTTTTTTTAACACAGGAGAGGTTCCCCTGAGGAGTCTTGCTTCGCTTGGAGGTTATAGTAGCATGAGAGGTTATTATAACGGGCGCTACCGGGACAAGAACCAGGGTGTTTTTCAGGTAGAATACCGGGTGCCCCTTTTTTGGAGATTCGGGGCCGTGGCCTTCGGTGATTTCGGTAATGTTAGCGATAAATTGAGCGGAATCAATTTTCAATACCTAAAGTATTCATACGGAGCTGGACTAAGAATTGCCCTAAATAAGAAGGAAAAGTTGAATTTAAGGCTGGACTATGGGATTAGTCGAGGCTCAAAGGGATTTTATTTTCAGTTGGGTGAGGCCTTTTGAGATTTCTTTGCCTGTATTAAGCTATTGCCAGCAATCTTTGTTCCAAGAAGGTACATTGCATATGCAAACAGGGGAGCAGCCAGAACATCTATGGTATAATGAACATGCTGGATCATAAGTAAAACACCTACAATTATAGTGGCCAATAAGGCAAACAGCCTATCAGCTTTTTTTCTCAAACATAGAAAAATAAGAAAAACGGAAGCCGTATGGCCAGAATAAAAAAGGTCNNCCCGTGTGATAAATGTTGGGCCATAAAACGCATTTGCCAGGCGATCTGTCAATGCCACAAGCCCCCGAGGTGGATCCAAAGGTATGATACTGATGGTAATTATTCTTGAAATGCAAAGCAGGTTGTAACACCAGAGAAAGGTTAAAAAAATCTTTGGATCCTGGATAAATCTTACCACGATGAGTAAAGTGGCCATCCAAATAAAAATAAAGATGGGAATTGATGCATCAAAGACCGGCATTCTGTTTAATACCCAGTCATTTAGCAAAAAACCATGTCTTTTTTCTATAGCCTGAAAAAACAAAGGGAAAAAGGAAAATAGGACCACAAGCGCAATAATTCCTCCCCACATTTTTTTTTGGAAATCGGAAGATTGCAAGGCAGTTTTCCATTTTTGAAGATAGGATTCCTGATTTTGGTATGCCATAGGTTAGAGTATGCAATTTAGCATAAAACTATCAAAAACGCCATCTAACAAATGCCTCCATGGCTGCGTATCTAGTAAGCCCCAGTTTGGCATATAAATCGGCTGTAGCGGAATTCCTGTCCTCAGCCCTCTGCCAGAATTCCCGGCTGTCATTCCCCTGGAAGGGAACCATGTCTTTTTGGGACTGATGGATAAAAATTCCAAATCTTTTTTTCATGACCTGGTCAGGGCTCAGGGGAATGGCCATTTCTATTTCGCTTATATCCCATTCCTGCCAGGCGCCTTTGTATAACCAAACCCAACAGTCTTTTACCCAATCCTCTCCTTCGGCTTTCAGACGCTTCATGGATTCAAATACAATATCCAGGCATACTTTGTGCGTCCCGTGTGGATCTGCCAGATCGCCCGCGCAGTAAACCTGGTGCGGCTTTACTTTTTTTAAGTTATCCAGGGTGATTTGTATATCTTTTTCGCCCATTGGTTTTTTTTCAATCGTACCCGTTTCGTAGAACGGAAGATTCAGAAAATGAATATTTTCATTTTTAATTCCAACATACCTGCAGGTAGCTTTCGCTTCACATCTGCGTATCAGGCCTTTAATATTCCGGATTTCCGGTGTATCCACTTCGCTGTTCTTTTTATCATCCAGGAACCTGGTCGCATTTTGCAATATCTGGGACGATTTTTTGCTGTCAATACCCGCAAGTTCTTCAAAACCAACCGCAAAATCCAGGAACCTAGTAACAAATTCATCCGTTACAGCTATATTACCGGAGGTCTGGTAGGCAACATGAACATCATGGCCCTGGTCATGCAATCGCATAAATGTACCTCCCATGGATATAATATCATCGTCCGGGTGAGGAGAGAAAATCAAACATCTTTTGGGATAGGGCAGGGCCCGCTCTATGGTGGCCAGGTTGGCTGTATTTGGTTTGCCGCCGGGCCAACCCGTTATGCTGTCACGCATCATGTAAAAAACCTGGAGATTTATTTCGTAGGCGTCACCCTTTTCCACCAGCAGGTCACTGAGTCCATTATCATTATAATCTCCGTTTGTCAGGCTTAAAATAGGTTTTTCCAGTTTCAATGCCATATTTACAATCGCTTTCCTGGTTAACTGCGGGGTCCATTCGCATTCCCCGGCAAGCCAAGGTGATTTAAACCGGGTGAGCTCGGATGCCGCCATTGTGTCCAACACAAACAAACAATCATTGTGCTGCTGCAAAAGTGAAGCAGGTATCTGCTCGGTAACATGCCCTTCGACTGCTTTTTGAATCACCGGGGCCTTTAACTGACCCCAGGCCATTAAAATGATCCGCTTTGCCTTCAGAATGGTACTTATACCCATTGTAATTGCCAGCCTGGGGACCTTGGAAATGTTTTGAAATTCCTGTGCATTAGCAATTCTTGTTGAATTATCAAGGGGAACAAGTCTTGTTTTTGAAAATATGCTTGCCCCCGGTTCATTAAAGCCTATATGACCGTTGTTTCCAATCCCGAGTATCTGCATATCGATTCCTCCGGCCTCTTCAAGAATTTGCTCATATTCGGCACAGCGTTTTTTTATTTCTTCTTTTTTCCACTCGCCATTTGGTATATTGCAATTTTTGGGGTCTATATCCACTTTATCAAAAAGGTGCTGTTTCATAAAGCGTTTATAGCTCTGTAAAGCATTGTTTTCTATGGGGTAATACTCATCAAGATTGAAGGCGATAACATTTTTGAAGCTTAATCCTTCATTTCTGTGCATACGAACCAGTTCAGCATATAGGGTTTTGGGAGAAGATCCGGTGGCGAGCCCAAGAACGCATTTCTCTCCTTTGGATTCCTTGTCGCGGATCAATTTGGCAATCTCCTGAGCGATAAAATAAGATCCCTCCTGTAAGGATTCAAAGATTTTGACGGGGATCTTTTCAAATGAATCTACCATATTCATATCTCAAGCAGTTTTAAATGAAATATTTAATAAGATGCTGCGAATGTAGTATAGATTTTAATAATTGATCTGGAAAGTGAGCGCATGGCGACCAAGAGGTATATTTTGCATTTTTTTGGGGATATCGACAATTATATTTCCCTTATCCTGTTTCCATTTCAGTTTGCCTTTATGTCCCAATAAATTGATCGATGTTTTTTCATCCGCCATGATTTTCTCAATTGTTAATTGCGCGGGCAATATGATTTCCGCTTTTGCTGATAAATAAAATGCATAAATGGTTTTTTTATCTTTTGCATGTGTTAAATAGAAATTACCGGTGGAATAGGGAGCCACCGGATGGCTGTTGTATATCGCTTGGCCGTTGATTTTCATCCATTCCCCGATTTCTTTTAAACCTCTGTAGGCTGCCATATCCCAATCACCATCCGGACCCGGTCCAATATTGAGAAGGAAATTACCGCCTCGGGATACGATTTTTATCAGCAGTTGGATAAGTTCATGTGCGGATTTGTAATTATCATTAGGAACATAACTCCAGGAATTTCCCATTGTCATACACGTTTCCCAGGGAAAGGATAGCGGTTTTTCCGGTATCTGTTGTTCTGGGGTCCGGTAATTTTCAAATTCCCCACCCACGCTTCTATCCACCACGATCAGACCCGGCTGGTTGGTTCTGGCCATGGTAGAAATCTTTTTCATATCAATATCCTGGTCAAAGACAATCCCTTTTTGCCAATCAATATTTCTGTCAACAGTTGACAGGGGACGAACCCAGCCGCCATCTAACCAAAGGATATCAATTTTTCCATAATCACCACCGGTAAGCTCTTGAATCTGGTTATAAGTAAAATCCTTAAAAGCCTGCCAGCGTTCAGGATATTTTTTTGGGTCATAATTTACATTTCTGTCCTTTGGCGGTAAATAGGGCCACCAGTAATTTTCATTATGCCAGTCGGGTTTTGAGAAATAAGCTCCTACCAGAAAATTTTCTTTTCGGAATGCATCAAAGATTTCTTTGGTCACATTGCTTCTGGGATTTGCTGAAAATGGGGTTCTGGACGAAGTTATCTTATAATCTGTTTGCTTTGTATCAAACATTGAAAAACCATCGTGATGTTTGGTTGTAAAAACAACATACTTCATGCCCGCCTCCTTGGCAGCCTGCACCCAGTTTTCAGGATGAAAATGTTGAGGGTTAAAAGTCGTCTGTAAATTTTCATAAGCTTTTTTGTATCCGAAATAATCCTTCGCATAGGGTCCCCGGCGCTGAGTCCATCCTTCATCTTCGGGGCAAATGCTCCAACTTTCCACCACTCCCCATTGGCTGTAGGTGCCCCAATGCATAAACAATCCAAACTTCAAGTCCTGCCATTCATGAATTTTGCGCTCCACAAGACTATCCGATGGCGATGTGTAATTGTCCTGTGCGAGATTGGTGAAGCCGGAAAAAAACAGGAAATATAAAAAAAGAAACCTCATAAATAACCGGTTTTTACGAGACCCTAATTTGCCTGGATCTCATCAATTAGCATTCGGGCGGGGTTCCCTGCGCCAGGTTGTCCGTCGGGGATTGTCCCCGGACTTTTTGCCAGCACCCTTAAGTAGTGCGTACTGACTTGCAAAAAGCTAATGGTCATATTTCCCATATTGTCCTTGCCGGGTTGAAATTCACTTGTTTTTCCGAGACTCGTAAAACTTATTCCATCCAATGATCCAAAGGCTTCAATATAACCCGGCTTGTAGTACCTGGCAGGTTTTTGATCCAGGGTATGAACATTCACCATTGAAATAGTTTCCTGCTTGCCAAAGTCAATTTTCGCATCCATATCTGTACCCGGCCAGCCCAACCATTCAATGGAGTTTAGGCCTTTATCAGATACCGCGCCGTTCACCAATCCAAAAGATCCGCCGTTGCCAGGAAAATTATCAACGGGTGGGGTTGTTAAGGAAATATTTTTTCCCGTGGCCTTATTGAATGAGAATTTTTGTGAAAGGGTACTGTAAGTGCTTTTGGCCGTACTCTTC
>PLCH01000435.1 GCA_003135585.1 Chitinophagaceae bacterium | reverse complement strand
GTCCCTGAATTTATGGAGCATCCCAGTCGTTTTTAAAGAAGGGTAAATAGACATAAACCCTTCTGTAGTATCTAAACTGTGCTTATGAGAGGCAATCAAATCTGCATTTTTTCCTGGGCCCAAAACATCTGCATTTGTCTATCGTCGGGGAACTTCATATCCCTTCTGTTCATTCGCACTCCGACTCAATTTTCATTTTTCAATCAATTCATTTCAAGGATTGGTACGATGGATATTTATTTCAAACTTGATAAATTCTTCATCAATATCATGCTCATCCTTTCATCAAGAAAATCATGGTTCAGAACTAGTTTGTCGTCGTGCAACNNATCCTCTTTTGCACTCCGACTCAATTCCTGACTTCAACTTCAATTCTTCCGCTCGCCGGCGGAAAAAATTTCTATTTAAAAACTCCCCTTCCCTTTAGGGGAGGTGCAGGGGGTGAGGTGATTTCAATTTTTCATTTTCAGTACACAATCGTGTATCAAAAATAAGTCCTCGCCTTTCAGCATTAGTTTATCGTCGGACAACTACTTATCGTAATTGTTCATTTGCACTCCGACTCAATTTTAACTTCTGTCCTTCTTCTTCTCTTTTAGAAAAGTTTTTNNTTTTTTAAGTTTCCCCCCTCCCACGGAAAGAGGGGGGCAGACAGTGGCTGTGAGGTGGATTTCGTAGAAATACTTCTCCACCATTTTTATAGAAATAAAACTCCACTGCATAGGATTCTGAGTCACGCCCTTAATGCAAAACAATCACACTATGGCAATCAGGAATTCTGTCCTTTGTACCAATGGTGGTTTCATATAATATAAAGACAGTTTTAAAGCCCTTAAGGACTCCTTAGAAAAAAAATATAAATCCCAAAGATTTGGTAAAAATCAGAGAATATTGGTATTGTTATTAATGGAATATAAAAAATCTTAAAAGGAATAATTTTGAGAATGCCCTCTTGTAATCGGAAATTACAACTAAACAGTTTTCGGCAGCAATAATGCAGAGGTTTTCATCTCGGGAGAGGAGAAGTACCAAGACTTAATAATCAGCCACACATCTGAAGCCTATAGTTCCTGAACGATCCATTCCAGGCGACATTAATACATATTTAGCATGTTTATCGACTTCCTGGGCCTGCGGAAAATACCAGTATGAAGTTTGCGCATGGTAATAACTTCCCCCTTTTAAAACTGCTGAACGTGTATGCTCATCGTTATATTCATCCGTCCATTGCCAAACATTACCAGTGAGATCCATTACACCAAACGGACTTGCTCCAGCTGGATAAGCATCTACTTCGGTAGGTTCCCCGATAATACGCGCTGTATCAGCCGGTGGAATCCTTGTGCTATCCCGCTTTGGCCCCCAGGGGTATAAACGTCCGTCATTTCCCTGCGCGGTATACTGCCATTCCCATTCGTGCGGCAATCTTTTACTGGCCCAAGCAGCATAAGCCCTGGCATCCTCTAAAGAAACCCAGGTAACCGGTTTATTATCCCACCCATCCTTGCAGGTGCCGTTTTTCCAATCCTTTAAAAAATTATGCCTGTCTTTGGGTCCATAATGGGTCGCCTGCATAAACTGTTTAAACTGTTTATTGGTTACAGGGTAACGGTCCACATAAAATGCCTTTATTTCTATAGTTTTTCGATGCGCTCTTTGTGGGTGGCTTTCCCATGGATATTGTACACCAACCGCATTCGGCAATTCGTCTCCTTCTATCATCACCCCATTAGTTTCGAAATTATAATTACTGATTGCCGGTATTAATATCATGCCAGCAGGCTTTCCATTTGGCTTTTTGGTTTTAGCTACAGATATGATATGCTGACTAATAGGCTTCCAATTTGCTGACAAACTTTTTAAAGGTATTTTCGCGTGTTCCTTCATTTTTACTAAAAATTGCAAAAGGCCTTTAGGATGTATGCGGTCATCCAGCTCTAATACAGCGCCAAAGCCATTGCCTTCAATAGAAAATGCCAGGCTGACCTTATCCCCGCTTTTCTTAGAGTGCAGTTGTTCCCCGTTCCATAAATCGAAATAGCTAAACCCTTTTTTATAGGGAAGCTCAATTTGAATTCCTGTTTTTTGAATACTGTCCCGGTTTACCAGCGTATAAACGGTTTCATTTATACCGGGGAACTCTGATGCAAATACCCCATTTTGGATTATCGGAAAATGCGGTTCCCAATCGGCACTATTCCAAACATCCGGAAATTGCCGGTATATCATTCTTATCCTGCGTATAGCTTCCGCATAACGGTCAGGTACCTGGTTCCATATTCCCCATACGTTTTCCCAACTATTATAGCCAATACCGTTAAAAAAAGTATATTGCAAATCATCAGTTTTATTGATTGCCCACCTGTTGGTAATATGTACCTGGTGGCGTGGTTCAAGCCATTTATAAATGCTCACACCAGGCGAATAACCAAAGTAGTCATCACCCCATTTAGGCCAGTAATATCCCCAGCTCATCCGGTTCCATTCCACCATTTTCAGGTCGCTCATATTAATCTCGGGCTGTAAGGCAACAGGGTAGTTAATTTCAATATAAGCATCCTGAAAATCTTTTGTTACTCCTTCCATGGTATCGCCATTTAACCCATCGGCACCCAATTCTTTCATTTCCCTGGTTATAGCCTTTGCTATTGGCAGTTCAATTTTGCGGGTGCTATTGTCCCATATCATGATGGGAAAAAAAACACGTACTCCCTGTTTATGGAAATCCCAGATCATTTGCTTTACAGCTTCCTGGCCTCCCGGCATATCAGCAACAAGGTCAAACTGATTACGGTTATCAACCCCAATGTTTGGATAGGTTGGCCATATCAATACAGCATCCAAGCCACCATATCGTTTTTTAAGGTCATTAAGGTAACGACCAACCGTATATTTACCGGGTAAAGGGTCAAAGAAATAGCGGTCATACGCCATCATTTGGGCATATATAAAAGTAGTTTTAACCCAGCTAAACTCCGGCCTGCGATATTCCTTGTCATTATATTTCAATTTTTCCCTTTCATTAATGCGCCATTGCTTAAGGGTATCAAGCCATTGCTTTTGTTCTGAGGGATGCACCGGGCCGGCAATCAATTCGTTGGTGATGCCCTGCAGCCTGATCTGCTGGGCATAAATAGCAATATGATTACCAATTGAAATTACAATTGACAGAAAAATTAACTTCTTCATTTTTAAACTAAATTTTTGAACGATTTTACAACTCTTAATTTACATTCCCTAATAGATAAGCATTGTTAAGCCTGTTATAAATAGAAGGAACATGGCGGTAATCAACCCGCTTGTTCCTGCTCCTTTCTGCTTAAATTCATTCCAGATAAAAACACCCCAAAGGGCGGCAACCATAGTAGCGCCCTGGCCTAGGCNNATTGCAGGCCCGGTTTTACCCGCAGCTATCAGATTAAAAGAATTACCAATTCCCCATATAATACCGCCAAGTATATCTGTTAGGTGCATAGGAAATTTACCTTGAAAGTAGGATGCATAACGACCATGTCGGTATTGGAACTTCCCACCACAATACTAGAGGGTTTCATATGGGTTAACTGTTTACTTTGATACATGTAATGTAGGTTTAGAAAGATTTTACCCACACCAGGTAAATTAGAGTAATTTTATTATTGTCAACTTATATAAACTTTATAATTGGCCTACTATTTTTCACCTACTTCAAAAAGATCCCCATCATATAATTTTTTTAATGCAACTTCAAATCCTGTTTCATTTAGTTCTTTTCCGGTCGGATCTAATTCCAATCAGCATTAATCTCCATTTGATTTCAGTACCAATACCCAGTCTTTCTGACCGTCACTATTGATTCCGGGAGGAATAATTTGCTGTTTTGCTTTATTGCTAAAAGGAGAACCTGTAATTTTCTTTATGTTCCCGTTTGTAGGATCATACCAATGAGCCTTGACGCTGCTGTGCATGACGGTCATATCCACCTCAATACTTCCCTGATGGGCCGGGGGAATATAGGCTACAAGAAGCGTTCCTGCAGGATTCGCTGCTGCGGCAACATAATCCGTGTTAGCAAGTGTGCCTCCTCCATTTGTAATTAAAGTTTTCGTGCCTTCCAGGCCGGAAGGTACCAGCTCCCACCAGGAGATGGATCTAATAAATGAATTGAGGAGACTCATTTCTTTTGCTCCCTTTGTATCGAGATGATTTTGCCAATCCGGGGATTTAAAGCCCCACACATATCCATTTCCTGAAATGTATCCGCCAATGGATGAGAGCCAACCTAACCACTGGAAACGGCGCACAGGTTGAATAGCGCTGGGATTATATTTATTACCATCAGGCCCCTCCTCATCGTAGGGTTCTTCCAAAAGAAAAGCAGGTAAGACAGGGTGAATTGAATATGCATTTCTACCAAGCCGGCCCACATCGCCCTGCCAGGAATAGACTCCATTCAAAGTCATCTGATCACCAAAGTCAACCTGGTCTGTGCTGTTCTGCCCGGAATTTGCTTCTGCACTATAGTGGGTGGATTGCTGTCCTGCAACACTCTTCAATCCTTTGATCAAGGCTGCTTCTGCATCTTTTTGCGGGATTGTAAAAGTGCCCATGTCGCCGAGGAGCATCCAAACCAGGTTCTTCTGATTCTTGTAGCGATTTGCAATAAATGCTCCATATGCGGCTGACTTTGCGCTACCATTTGCAACGAGTTCCTGCATCCATCCTTCGCCCCCGCCTCCTGCACCCAGGTAGCCTGGAAAAATAAATACTGTGATCTCTTGTGAATCGCAGTAGGAAAGAAATGTATCTACGAATGCCCAGTATTTTTCATTCAGTGTAGTTAGATCCGGTGCCTCGGTGTTTGGATTAGTATAAGAAAGCGCACCGTTCCAGACTGAGCCATCCAAACGCCTGAGAAAGGGAAGATCGCCATTCCCATTGAAAGGAGGATTATTCCCTCGTGAGTCATGATCGAGTACATGCATCTCTATTGCATTGTATCCTTTTGAAACTGTATTTGTAATGAATTGATGATACTGATTAGCAGACAGTGAAATTACAAACCATGCAGTTCTGCCAAGAATCGGACAAGGAGTATTATTTTGATCAACAAGGTAACGGCTGTTTGCGCTAATCCTAAGAGGATATAAATTGCTTTGTGCATCGCAGGTAACTGATAGACCCACAACAAAAATTAAGAGATAAAAGATTTTTATTTTTTGTTTCATATATGAATGTATTTACGTTTTTGCTGGTATTATCGGTTAAAATACTTGACTGTTTACAATTATTGGTATTCCTAAATGGCACCTTAATCAATGCTTTACTCCTGGAAGAATACTGAAAATAATTAATCATTGGTAAGTGTACTTCACAATTACGTAAAGTGGCAGCGGCTCTTGATATTGATACTTCTACATTAAGCAAGATTGAAAAAGGTGCTCGCCCGGCTAATACGAAAATGATACCTATTGTCTCTGAACTTTTCGGCCTTGACTTTAAAGAATTGCAAATAAAATATCTCAGCCAAACACTGAGAGATATGTTCGATACTTGCTGGCAAATAAAGATCTTCCTCAAGAGTTAAATAATTCAACATATCCTGGGCATGCTTAAATTTGAACTCCGATAAAGGGACATCCCATTTTTTGAATGTATGTTTTAGAAAATGCCTGATCTTGACTTTCGTAGTACGCCATCTTTTGAGCGTATTTGGGGAGCGTAGGTTCTTTTTAGCCTGTTTGGTAAAAATGCTGATCTTGTAATTGCAGACCTGGCAGATCGTTCTTTCCAGCACTTTTTCTACTTCGGGTTTTTTAAACTCTCCCTTATAAGTTTTCTTTAGGAGGTCAGCAGTAACATATTCATACTGGGTTGTCAGAATTAAATAATGCCTTTCCAGGTTAGCCTTTGCCTGTGTTAATTGATTATTGATAGCTAAAATTGGCGGTGTTTTACCGATTACCCTGCTTGCGCTATGATCCCACAGCGCGAGATCGATTTTAATACCGGTTGAAAATTCTTTTCTCTGACCATTTACAGTGATCCGGATATAAATCGGAGTTTTGCCATTTTGAGACGCTTCCTTTGTTTCAAGGAAGAAAAGAATTGAAAGGTTTTCTGAGACTTTCATAGCAAAAAATTTTGCTGTTATAGAATATGCCCCAATGGATATATTGCAAAAAAGGGGGGGGTAAATATNNAAAAAAGGGGGGGGGGTAAATATAAATTGGGATGATGCCCCCCGAATACCCCCCCTTTCAGGTTGATAACGGATGGTTGAGAATGTGCTAAAAATCTATAAGAAAGACCGTTTTTATTGAAGAAACAATAAAAAAAGCATCTAAAAAGACGCTTTAGTTTTATTTCCGTGATCCCGCTGGGGGGA
>PLCH01000547.1 GCA_003135585.1 Chitinophagaceae bacterium | reverse complement strand
GGGCAGACCTTTACAATGGGCGAAATCAATGGGCCCGGATCCATCCAGCATATCTGGATGACGCCCACCGGCAATTGGAGATTCTCCATTTTCCGCATATACTGGGACGATGAAAAGGAAGCTTCCATTGAGTCCCCGGTCGGTGATTTTTTTGGAATGGGTTGGGGGAAATATGCCCAGCTCAGTTCTCTTCCTGTAACCGTTAACCCAGGTAGCGCATTTAACTGCTATTGGCCCATGCCTTTCCGCAAAAAATGTCGCATAACCATGCAAAACATCAATACCGAAAAAATGGTATTGTTCTACCAGATTGATTATACCCTGACCGAAGTGCCGGAAGATGCAGCGTACCTGCATGCACAGTTCCGAAGAAAAAATCCCGTACAAAACGGAATTTACACTTTAACCGACAGCATTGAAGGCAAGGGTCAATATGTTGGAACCTATCTGGCCTGGGGAGTCCGCAACAATGGGTGGTGGGGAGAAGGAGAAATAAAATTCTATATGGATGGTGACACAAAATTTCCGACTATCAATGGAACAGGGACGGAGGATTATTTTTGCGGCTCTTATGATTTTGAAACCAACGGCAAATACACGGAATTTTCCACTCCTTATACTGGGTTGTCCCAGGTTTTACGACCCGACGGGCTGTACAATTCCCAGGAAAGATTTGGCCTTTACCGCTGGCATATCATGGACCCCATTCGCTTTGAAAAGAGTCTCAAAGTTACCATCCAGGATCTAGGCTGGAAAACTGACGGGAGATATTTTGTCCAGCACTCAGATATAAGTTCTGTTGTATTCTGGTACCAGGCCGAGCCTCATCATTCCTTTCCAAAACTTCCTTCAAAAGATGAATTAGAGCCCAATTAATTATCCGCCTTTTTTTTCAGCCCTTTTTTGCAATTCACTGACCGGCATGTCTATTTGCCGGCCAATCGGTTTGCCATCCCTGTAGCTTACCACTTTTAAGGTCGATGCATCCTTTGGTATGGAAAGGGGCCCGGAATATTTGGGATAAAAATTGTCAGGCTGGGAATTGTCAAAACTATAATATAAATCCAATCCTTCCACTTCCGTGGAAAGCTCAACCTTTAAGGCGCCTTTATCGTCTTTGCCTGCAGTGAAGATAGGATCAAACATCCCCCGGGCATATTTGACTTGTTCAATATCCATCCTTGCAAAATTGGCCTCTACTTTTTTTGCAAATCCGTTCCAATTCTTTTTATCCTTGGGCGACCAGAGGCACTCGGCTACGGCGAGGCTCCGGGGCCAAACCATGTATTGCAGATGCCGGTTATTATAAACCTGTTCCGTCCACAAATTTGCCTGGCCGCCAATGATGAATTTTGGATCCACACCCTCGGGCACAGGTTCAAAAGAATAAACTGTTTTTAAACGCAGGGTCGCATATACCGGAGGTTCCACCAAAGCATCACTCTGCATGTAATCCAGGTAAACAAAAGTGGTTGGGCTCATCACGACCTGGTGGCCCAATCCTGCCGCCTGAATACCACCTTTTATCCCCCTCCAGCTCATCACCACCGCATTGGGAGCAAGCCCACCTTCCAGTATTTCATCCCATCCGATCAGCTTTTTTCCTTTTGACTCCACGATCTTTTCCACTCTTTTTTCAAAATAGCTCTGGACCTCTTCCATATTCTTCAATCCTTCCTTTTGCATCAGCTGTTTAACCTCATCACTTTTTTCCCAGAAGTTCTTTGCACACTCGTCGCCCCCCACATGAATATATTCAAAGGGGAAAAGAGCTGCTAATTCCGTAAAAACCTTGTCCAGAAAGACATAAACTTTTTCATTGGCCGGGCATAAAGTGTTATCGACAAGTGCAGAAAAACCACCTTCATGCCAGTCCATGATTTTTTCCCCGGAACGAACCCGGTAATTTTCAGATCCCGGGGTGCAGGAAAGGTCAGGATAAGAAGCAACCGCGGCAAGACTATGGCCGGGAACATCCACTTCAGGCATAATATTTATGAAACGGTCTTTCGCATATTGAATGAGTTCTTTTAAATCATTTTGTGTATAAAATCCGCCGTAATTACGGGGTTCATCGGATACCGGTGCCGAGAACTCACCAAAAGTTCCGACCCTTTTGACATTCCATGCACCGACTTCCGTGAGTTTGGGCAGACTTTTGATTTCGATACGCCAGCCTTCATCATCGGTCAGATGCATATGCAGTAAATTAAATTTATACCTTGCCATATTGTCAATAAAGTCTTTCACCTCCTGCTTGGTGAAAAAATGTCTGGNNTCCCAAACCGGGGATAGTCTTTGATTTCCAAACAAGGGACCTGCCAGGGAACATTTCTCGCCTGCGTTTTACTTTCAATTTCTTTTGGAAATAACTGGAGTAAGGTCTGAACACCATAAAACAACCCCGCTGGTTCATTTGCTTTTAATACAACAGCTTTGGGAGTTACCGAAAGAGTATACCCTTCCTTTACTAAAAGTGGATCGGGGGTTTTATTTAATATAAGCAGCATGCTGGCAACCGCACTCCTGCTGTTGAAACTCACGGTACTTCCCGTAGCCGAAGTCAATTTGTTTTTCAGGGTGGCGCNNTCCTTCAACCCGGGATTGGAAGGGATTTCAATGACAACATTTTTGGGTAACTTAAAATTACCCGCATTTTTTATTAAACTAACCGGCTCCGGGATTACAGCCATGGATTCATTCCCGGTTTGACCGAGGCCCATTGTTAAAACAAAACATCCGGCGACAAAGACGAATAATTTTTTCATACAGCTAGAACTTTTTTATAATGAAATGGAAAGCGAAAATAAGGACTTTTTGTAAAATGGGCCTGACCTGCCATAAGGTAATGGATTTTGGCAGGCCGGACCCGAACCTATTGTTTCAAAATAAACCTGTTTAAGGGGTATCCATGATTATTTGGCTAGCAACCGCAGGGAACCGAGGCCAATCTGGGTGGCTTCATTTTTGTCCATCAATTTACTGGTGATAAATAAATTATGAAATTTCCCATCATTTATGGGTTCAAATTGAAATTTTAATAAGACGAAATTAAACTTTCCGTTTGCAGATGCTGCAGGTGTCAGCCCAGCAGTTCCCAACAGCTTTCCCGCGGGAGCGTCCAGTCGCAGTTCAAATTCATATCCGTATTGCACCGGCGTCTGATAGCCGGCTGCCAGTTCGGCGGAAAATACATTTGTAAGATCAATACTGTCAATGCTGACCCATCCTTCTCCTTTGGGCGGAATCATATAAACCGTTCCATTAAAACCAACACTTTCAAAATCTTTTCTGCGGTTGGCATCGCTAAACAAAATTTTGCTGTTGTGTAGCACCACAGTTTTTTTACCCGTCAGTGGTTTGATTCCCGGGCCGCCTTGATTGGCATAAGCGGCTGTTAGATAAAGAGATCCTTTTTCTTTTTCCGGTTTACCCAGTGTTGGCTGCAGACTGCCTTCAGCGGGCAATGATTTTCTGGTTTCCGGTTCCTGGCCCAAAGACAACACCCATTGTACAATTTGCCTTATGTCATTTTCCGGTAAAGCAGGATGGGCAGCCATAGCGGTTTCTCCCCAAACGCCTCCCCCGCCATTCTTGATTTTATTTACCAAATATCCCGGAGCCTTTGGATCTTTTTTGTATTTATCTGCTACCAGGTTGAAAGAAGGGCCAACAGATTTTTCTGCCAGCTGATGGCAGGATTTGCAATCGTTGGATAACATGAGATTTTTCCCCGATTCAAGTAGCGTAGGCTGTAAATGCCCGATGGGTACAGCGGCCTTGTCGGCATCCTCAATGTAATCAGCCATCACGTGCAAACCGTTTGTGTTTTTTATTGCCGATCCGTCCTTTTGTTCCAGCTTGACGGCNNCCGCTTAACAGAATATCAACTTTTGGAACCTCATTGCCTGCGTACACACCTACTGCACCACTTTTGGTAACGGCATTTTTGTCATCCCTCACTTCAACACTGATCGCAAAATCACCTGCACGGTTATAGGTATATTGTATTTCCGGCTCCGAAGATTCCTTGCTTGTTCCATCCCCGAAATTCCATTTGTACTGAAGAGCGCCATTATCAGGATCCTTGGCATCCACTTTTACCGAAACAGTGAATGGCAAATAGCCTGTTTGTTTATTTACAAGGAGAGCCGATATTTTTGGCGGCCTGTTGCCTGCGTTGTAATCAATTCTCACCAGGCCGGCATCCGGATTTTTGGCGAACCAGGCGCTTCCGTATTCAAGAACATACAATCTTCCGTCAGGTCCGAGTTCCATGTCAATGGGCGCGGCAAACTTTACGTGTTCCATAAAGGGTTCCATTTTATCGTAATCGCCATTGGGGAGCATCGTTACCGGTTTAATCCATCCCCTCATCCATTCATAGAAAAAGAACTTTCCGTTATAGTAATCGGGATAGCGCGAAGCCGCAGGAAACAAGTCAGCATAATATACAGGACCAGCCATAGCGGTCCGGCCGCCCGTTCCCAGAGAAGGAAAATCGGGCGAGTTCGCATAAGGATACCAGATAAAAGCGGGTTGGGCAGGCGGCAGTTCTTTGATACCCGTATTATTGCGGGAATTGTTTATGGGCTTTTCAGGATCAAAAAAAGGACCGGCTACGCCCGTTGCGTAATCATAGCTGCGGTAGGGATAATTATTCCCAATAAATAGTGGCCAACCGAAAAATCCTGCCTTGCGGGCCTGGTTCACTTCATCATATCCGCGAGGGCCGCGGCTATCCAGACTATCTGCCCCCGCATCCGGGCCCACTTCCCCCCAATATAAAAATCCATTTTTCTGATCAACGGAAATCCGGTAAGGATTCCGGTCTCCCATGATATAGATCTCGGGCCTGGTTCCGGCAGTATTTTTTGGAAAAAGATTGCCCTCAGGGGTTTCATAACTGCCATCCTCATTCATCCTTATACGCAGGATTTTGCCGCGCAGGTCATTGCTGTTTGCGGCCGAGCGCCGGTCATCGTATTGAAGNNGTCCAGAGGTGCAAACCCATGACTGGCGAAAGGTTGGTTGGGTTCATCAAAAGGTGTTGTATTGTCGCCTGTTGATAAAAACAAGGATTTATCAGGCCCGAATGCGATCGATCCACCCGTATGACAACAAATATCCCTTTGCGAATAAAACTGTAAAATGATTTGTTCTGTTCGGGTTTCTATGGAGTCATTGCGGAATTTAAATCTTGACAGACGATTCACAGAGCTGTCTTTCGGGCTGTAAAATAGGTATACCCAATTATTTTTTTCAAAATCAGGATCGGCTTTAATCCCTAAAAGCCCCTCCTCTGCATTTACTCCCGGAACATCTGTTTTCCAATATACATTCAGATAGCCTGCGTCCTTAACCTGCTTTGTTTCATTTTTATAGACTTTAATTTCCCCGCGTCGCTGTGCCACCAGTACATCTAGATTGGGAAGAATAGCCAGTTCGGTGGGTTCAAAAAAAACGCCTTCCACTAACTGCGTTTTATTGAAGCGGTCCTCATCGGGAGCGTACTGACTGTGTGCTTTGGCATAATCAGGTTTCGCGTTGTCGCCGATGGCGTATAATATGCCACCGAGGATATGTTTCAGGTATAAGGTGTCCCGGTAGGATTCTTCTGTATGTCCCAGCTCCGTGTAAAATGCGCGTCCGCCATCAAAGGAATGATACCAGGCTATGGGATGGTCCGGCCCGTTTTTACCGCCCTTATAACTGTTCTCATCCAGGGTGATAAGGATGGTCAGGTCCTTGCTAATCTTCTTAAAATTGTACCACTCGTCTGTCCTTGTCCACGTATCAGGCAAATGCTGGGTCGATAGATGAAGATGGTCTTTCACTGATAATTTTGCGGATTGTATTTCCGGATGACTTTCAAAATAAGCTCCCACCAGTCTTCCATACCAGCCCCAGTCATATTCTGCGTCCGAGGCAGCATGGATTCCCATAAACCCTCCCCCGGCCTGAATAAATCTTTCCAGGGCTGTCTCCTGATTTCCTTTCAGTAAATCGCCCGTGGTATTAAGAAAAACAACAGCAGCATATTTTTTTAAACTATCCTCTGTAAAAAAATCTGCGCTNNGGAAGTTGTGTCCGTGTCAAATCCGTTCGAATTTCCAAGCTCCCTTATCGCCTGAGTTCCCGCAGGAATGGAACTGTGGTGATAACCCGCAGTTTTGGTAAACACTAAAACCCGGGGTTTCTCAGATCTCCTGGAATTGCAAGAAAAGAAAACTATCAGCAGGCAGCAACCCGCAAAACAAAAAACATTTCTTTTTATCATTGGAAGTATTATTTGAAGCATTCCGATAAGGTTTGCAAAGCTAAAAGTTTTATAACGCAATTACAATTGTTGCAAACAAATAATACCTTGCAGGCACAAAAAACAACTATGAATAATTTTATCGTTCCCATTGATTTTTCAGAAACGTCGAAAAATGCTGCAAGGTTTGCCGCCCATATTTCAAATGGCCTGCCCGGGGCCCACCTGATACTTTACAACGTTTTTGACACCCTGGAAGCGGGTGTTGACGGTACCCCTCTGGCCGATGATGATGCAGCAAGGAAGACCATCATGGAACTGGGACTTCAGAGTGTGCAAATTGAGTTGTCGGCAATAACGGATGCCAGGATTTCCTGCGTCGCCGAAGAAAATAACCATTTTCTTGATACACTCGAGAAATATGTCCTTGCAAATAACATAGAGCTGATTATTATGGGTATCACGGGCGCCACCCGGCTCGGACAAATATTTATGGGAAGCAATACCCTTCGGATCATTAGAAAAAAAACAGTTCCGGTCATTATTGTTCCGCCTGATGCAAGATCGAAATCGGCTAAGAACGTGATGTTTATCACCGATTTTAAGGATGTTGAGAAGACAATCCCGGTGGAATCGGTCAAGAAAGTGTTGGACCTATTCCATCCTGCACTCCATATCGTTAACGTTGACAGTGAACACTATGTTGAGCTGACGGAGGAATACAAGACCGAGCGCAGGAAACTGCATGAAATGATGGCAGAATACAATCCCGAATATTATTTTATCCGCATGTACGATTTCATGGAAGCCATCAACCAGTTTGTGGCTGACAAGAATATTGATATGATAATTACGGTTCCTAAAAATCAGTCTTTCTTTGCTAATCTTTTTAAAACCACCCATACTACCAAGCTGGCCTATCACAGCCATATTCCAATCGTGGCAGTTCACTGAATACAAGTCCGGTTCCTAAGAGCATGGCGGCCCCTGCCACGGTTTTTTTTGACGGGGCTGGTCCGCGTCCACTATACTGAGGGCTCCTGCTGGCTTAGGCAGTGAAAACTTCCCAGACCCCAGATAATATCTGTTGAATCAATGCCGACGATTTTTCTTTCCGGAAAGCATTCCGCGAGAATTTGTAAAGCCTTTTCATCTTTAGCGCTGCGGAAAACTGGAACGATCACGGCCTTATTGGCAATATAGAAATTGGCGTAGGATGCAGGCAGACGCTGGCCCTTGTAGATGATTTTTTCAGGCATGGGCAGCTCTACAATATTTAACTGTTTGCCATTTAGCAGACGCATCTTATTCAGATCAGTAAGATTCCTTTGCAGCAGCTGGTAATTTTCATCCTCTTTGTTTTCTTCTACGGTTGCAATGACCGTATCCTCATTCACAAACCGAACGGTATCATCGATGTGCCCGTCCGTATCATCTCCCACAATGCCTTCCGTAACCCAGAGGACTTGTTCCACCCCATAATATTCTCTCAGGTAAGTTTCGATCTGTTCCCGGTTAAGATAGGGATTCCTGTTCTTATTGAGTAAACAACCCGAAGAGGTAATCAAGGAACCCTTCCCGTTAAAGTCCACAGATCCACCTTCCATGACGATACCTGGATGATAAACCGGCAGCTGGTAATGTTTGGCTACCAATGTCGGAATGATATCATCTAAATCAAAAGGAGGATATTTATTTCCCCAGGCATTGTAGTTCCAGTCCACAATCACCTTCTTTTCTTTTGCAGCAGGATTAATTAAAAAAGCCGGTCCGTGATCCCTGCACCAGGCGTCATTGGTAGGATGTAAAAAAAATTCCATTTTTTTTACATCCGCCCCTGCTGCAGAAAGCAATCTCAGGGCAGCGGATTTCATGGTCCCGCTATTTACATTGATACAAACTTTTTCATTCAGAGCCAGCTCTTTTACAAATAGACAATAACTTTGATAAACCGCTCGAAGCTTCCCCGGCCATGAGTCCTTTTTATGCGGCCAGCTGAGCCAGGTGGCATCATGGGGGGCAAATTCAGCAGGGAAATAATAGCCTGATTGTTTCGGGGTAGGGTTATTTTTCATCAATAAATCTCATTGTTATCGGCTGGTAAGAATCAATCCTGCGATCGCGTAAAAAAGGCCAGTGCGTCCGATAGCTGTCTGTCTTGGAAGTATCTATTTCATGGACGAGCACTTCTTCCCCGTCATGGGAAGCTTTACAAATCAGGGTCCCGAAAGGATTGGAAATAAAGGATCCGCCCCAGAATTTCATGGCGCCATTCTGTTCAGACCCAACCCTGTTTACACTTACTACATGGACTCCGTTGGCTACCGCATGGCTTTGCTGCATCGTCTGCCAGGCATTGTGCTGTTCCCGGTTGGTGCCTTCATCCTGGGAGGCAGCCCAGCCAATCGCAGTGGGATAAAATAGGATGGATGCACCCATCAAAGAAGTAATTCTCGCCGCTTCCGGATACCACTGATCCCAACAGATCAGTACACCGATCCGCGCATATTTAGTCTTAAAGACTTTGTACCCCAGATCCCCCGGTGTAAAATAAAATTTCTCATAATAGGCCGGATCGTCGGGGATATGCATCT
>PLCH01000404.1 GCA_003135585.1 Chitinophagaceae bacterium | reverse complement strand
GGATTCAATTTCGGATTTACTAAAAATTTCGTGATCGTTCATATTTCCCAAATAAGTCTGATTATTTATTTACTTATTATTTCAATATATCATTTTGCAGTCTTGCAAACATTACAAATACCGGAAAGGATAGCATCGGCCTTATGTATAGTATAGTCTTTAGGTAGTTGAATAATTGAAATGTCAGCTTTGTCAAGACAGATAGTTTTTCCACATTTTTCGCAAATGAAGTGCAGATGATTGTCAATGTGAGCATGCTCGTTACAATCTCCTTTACACAAAGCATAACGAATAGAATTGCTATAGGTGGGTATAGCATGAATGATACCCGTTTTTAAAAAGGCCTGTAGCGTTCGGTAAACTGTAATTCGGTCAAATTGATGCTGTGTCTTTTTTTCTATCAGGTTATTTTCCAAAGCGCTTTCACTTTCCTGAAATAATTCAATAATTTTTATCCTCGTCTTTGTAATTGTGAGATGATGCTGTTTCAGGAAGATGATTAAATCCTGCTGGGTCTCGCCAAGTGCAATATTTTTACTTTCAGGAACTCTCATTTCAATTTTTGGACGACTTTCCTTTTAATGGACTAATAATTAATGAATGCAGTTAATATTGCCTCTCATGGCCTTCGAGTTAATCCAATGTGCAGTAATTATNNCGCAAATAACAGGATTGCATTTTTTTTATGATGATATTTTCGATATCCTCTTAGTAATGCAAAACATCCAATAAGAAATGATGTTCCTAAGAGTATAAAATCTAATACTTTACTGTGCAAAAACCCGAGTCCTGTGAGTGGTAATACAATTAATAAAAGTGGTAACAATGCACAATGAATTGCGCATATAAAGGAGGCTCCGATACCAATGTCATCTAAACCTATTTTTATACTATTGCTCATATTTTTGAAATATTACTGTAATTAGGAATCAACTTTTCAATACTGTCTATTGTTCACTACACCGAATTACTAAAATTAAGATTTTTAAAGATTATAATATTCTGCTTTGTGAAAGAGCAGGCTGCATAAAGCAGCCTGCTGCTTAACCTAGAAAACCAACTGCAAGAGAGAGTTTGTTATTTCTTTAAATCAAAATCCAACGGGAATTCTAATTTGAAAGCGATATTTCTGCCCATATTATAAATGCCCAGATGACCATTAGGTGATGATGAATATTGCTCAAAATATTTCAGCCTGCTCAAGTGATCCTGGTATGCCACATCAAATAGGTTATTACCCATGATATAAAGGTTGAAAATTGTTTTGCCTTTGCCATTGGTAATTCCAGCACCGATTCCTGCATTGAATAATGTATAACCGGGAGTGGGTGTTTCGGTATTATCTGTAAGATAAACCCTGTTTTGTGCTGCATAATAGGCCAATTGTATTTTTACAAACCCGTTGACAATATGACTTGCTTTAGCGTCAAAATCATATCTCAGTTCTGAAATACCATGCAGCGGCGGAATAAAAGGCACATACTTATTACTATCTGATTGCAATTTAGGGTCAACTCCCTTGTTGAGAGCATAAACGACAGACAGGCTATTTTCAAAATGAAGACCTTTGACAGGATGAATATCTATGCTGATTTCTCCACCATACAACTGTGCCTTGCCTTGTTGGAATTTAAATGTTTGAGTTCCGGGAACAATTACCGAATCTGACCCGCTATTTGTCACTACTTTTTGGTTAAATATATAGTTTGAGATGGTATTGTTAAACAAACTCAATGTTATTAAAGCATATTTTGAGGAATATTCGGCTCCAATATCTTCCTGGATGTTGAATTCCGGCATAAAGTTAGAGTTGCCAATCTGATAACTGTTGGTTCCGGGATGTACTCCATTGGAAGATATTTCTGCAATGTTCGGTGCACGGAAACCACGTGATAGGTTTGCTTTTACGGAAAATTTCTCCGTGAAATTATAGGTTGCACCAATGCTTCCGGAAATGCCGGAAAAAATATGGTTGAAATTCGAAAATGGTTTACTAGCCCCAACTGTATCTGCCCCATATACAGGCATATCAAATCCAGTAACAGGATTTGGTTTTGTATATAGCTCATTATTTTTGAAAGATCTATTGTCATACCTAATACCGCCCGAAATATCCAATTTATCAATTGTCTTTTTGATCAAAGCAAAAGGACCAATATCAAACTGATGATAAGAAGGAATTACAAAATCAGTCCCACTAGTAACGTTATTATCCTGGTACATCCCATTCACCCCCGCTGTTACATTCCAACCGTTGAATTCGGGGAAATAATATTTCAAATCGTAGGAATAGGTGTTTAGTTGTAAAAATAACCCTGGCGTAGTGGGTGCCTCCGGATGACTAAACTCGCGACGTATACTTCTCTGATATCCCAGATTAACTGCTAACCTGCCATTCCCAATTATAAAGTTGTTATTGGTATAAACCCGGTAATGCTGTATATGCTGATGCAAAACGCCGATTGTATAAGATTTTAATTCCGCGTCCGACACTATTGGCCTTACGGTATCGGCTTCAGTGATTTGCTTTGTAAATTTCCTGCTGGCGGAGTCGCGGCTTCCATCGGGTATTTCCTGAAGGTCATCAAAAAGGGAAAAACTCAGGTGTGAATAGCCCCATGTGCGGTGTAAACCCAAAGAGATGCCGGCATCAGATTCATTAAAACCGGTATTATAAACGCGTCCGTCAATTTTGTTTTGATAATTGGTGGCTTGTTTATGAGATATTCTTGCCATCCACTCAAAACCGTTTTTTGTCGCTCCAAGCATGGCAGAGCCACCAAATAAACCATTATTGGTATGGTACTCCGCAAGTATGTCCCCCATTAGTTTCCCCTCCGGCGCAGGTTGGGTGGGTATCAAGTTCACTACTCCCGCCAGGGCATCAGAGCCGTAGGTAAGGCTGGCTGGCCCTTTAATGACTTCAATTCTTTCCACACCATATTGGTCTACTTCAATGCCATGTTCATCACCCCATTGTTGTCCTTCCTGTCTCAATCCATCAAATAAAGTCAATATCCGGTTATAACCCAAGCCCCTGATAAATGGTTTGGATACATTAGGCCCTGTAGTTAGCGCATTGACACCTGGCACTTTCGCAATGGCATCTATAATATTTGTGCTTAGATTAGTTGCGATATAATCATGGTTAACGGCAACAATCGGCACAGGACTTCTTTTTATCTGGGTAGCTTTTGATAAACCCGTTATCACAACCGGGCTTTCCTCAGTAGCAAACTCCGTTAATTCAAAGTTTACAACANNCAGTGCTGCCAATAATAGCCACGTTTTTTGTTACCGTTTTAAATCCGACGTAATGAACCTGAATCAGATAGGTTCCTGATGGTAAGGAATTGAATTGATATTGACCGTTAGCGTCCGCAATCACACCTAATTTAAGATCAGGAATATAAACTGTGGCACCTGATAAAGCGCCTCCCTTCTCCTTTTCGATTACTTTACCGGATAATGTTCCGTTGACGGTAAATAATTTTTTTAAAGGTTTGGTTGAATAAGTACCCTGGGAAAATATGAACTGATTAGCTGTCAGGGAAATTGCAAGCAGTAATAGCGATTGAAGTGAAGATGGTTTCATTACAATTATTTTACGGTGTAATTATTTAATGAATTGTATACCCAAAAAATGGGGAATTATTTATGATTAAAATTATTAGTTGAAAAAATACCGGAATTGTATATTCCTTGACAGGTATTTCTATCACANNATGCGAAAGAGGGTGGCCCGCGAAGACAAGAAACAAAATTATCTGTGGAGTAAAAATTAAGAGTAGGCTTATTCTGATAAGTTGCAAATAATACCGGGCTATTAATGGTTATGGTAATATTCTCGAACAAAAAGGGACCTTCAACTACCAGGTTTTCAACATCGCAATGAAATCCGGAACGGGTCAATTGAGCGTCCGCACCGATAGAACATGGTGAAGAATCCTTATGATTGGCTAATAATTTATGGAGTGCCAATTTAGGAGTAACGCTGAATCCAAAAAGGATGAGCATTATGCCAGCTAAAAAACTTTGTATATTTTTTTTTCTTAGCAATTGAAATTTTGATACGTAGTTGCAATTTAATGTTTATTGCATAAATCCCCAATTTCTTATTAAAAAACCTGGATTTGCCAGTTAATCTTCTTCCATTTTATTTTTCNNAGCAAAGCATAAGCGCCTTTTATGACCAGCTTTTGTTCCACCCAATTAAGGGCATTCCCGTTCTTCAGTTCAATATACCCTTCATACCTATTACCTGTTTGAACCTCAATCATATTAAAATGTTTATCATCTTTTACGATGAAAACATATTCCTTTCCCATGTATCGTACAACGGCCTCTTCCGGGACAGCCGTTACCGACCGGTTATTTAATTCAAACACACCGGAAAGGTACATGCCCGGCAAGAGATTCTCCCTTGGGTTTTGAAAATGGCAATGTATTATTCCTGTCCTGTTGTCGTCAATATTTTTTGTGACCAATATTACTTCTATATTATACCATTCATTCGGTTTATCTACCAAGGCAACTTTACCTTTCAGCCCCTTTTTAAAATTAGTAATATCTTTTTCAAACACTGTAATGGCCGCATGTATATCTTCAGGGTTTATTAATTCAAATAAAACATCGGACTGACTTACATATTTTCCAATATTTACGTTCACTTTAGATACATACCCATCAATCGGTGAATAAATTAGTACGGAACGGGAAATCGCATTCACATCCAGTTTTTCCGGATTGATATTTATGATCCTTAATTTCTCGGATAATGATTTCAATAAAACTTGCTGAGTTTTAAAATCACTTAATACCAATTGATAGTTTTTTTTACTAGTGGCATCCGCATCACTTAACTCTTTTTGCCTTTGCACATCAGTACTTAAATATTCCATTCTTGCCCTGGTCGTCAAAAATTCCTGTTGCAATTGGATATAAGATTGGTCTTCCATTATTGCAAGTACTTGTCCCTTGTGAACATGGTAGCCTGGCAGGAGCGAAGTATTCCGCAGATAACCTCCATATGGAAAACTCACCGATATCAGGCTCTGTGGTGGGACATCTACTGTCCCATTTACTTTCAGGGTAGTGTGCATTATTTTGGTTTCTCCTGTGCCAATTACAACTCCGGCATTTCTTAATTGAATGCTATCCAGGACAACAGTATTTTCCGTTAAAGAATCTTTAGGCTTTTCTTCAGAACTGACTTTATTCTTACAGGAAACGAGCAATGGAAATATAGCTATATATNNATATAATAAGAACTTTCGCATCGTCTAATTTTGATTGGATTGTAATAAATACTCGAGTTCTATTTTACGAACGTTAAATTCTTTTAATGCATCAACATACTGACTTTGCAAGCCAATCGCATTGCCAAGCAGTGTTCCCCATTCAATATAGTTGATCTCACCATTTTTATAATTAAGGTTAGCAACCTGAATGATGATACCAGATTGAGGCAGGGCGTTGTTTTGATAATATTGAATGGCCTCTTGGTATTTCAGGTATTCGTTCCAGTCTTGTTCGAGCCTAAGC